>JAIPER010000246.1 GCA_021737115.1 Desulfohalobiaceae bacterium | reverse complement strand
GCCAGAATCAAGAAGCTGCAGGAAGACGGCCTGCTCAGAATCTCCGGGATGATCAATCCTGAACTCTGCAAGGACATGAGCGTGGTTCTTATCGGGATCAGGGTGCAGACCCACGGCAAGCTGGACCAGGAACTGGAGAGGATCAGCAGTCTGGACCGGATCACTTGGGCGGCCGTGGTCACCGGACAGTACGACATCATGGCCGAAGCCATCATCACCGGCGGCATGACCGAGTTGTACCAGCTCATGAACGAGCATATCTTCGGGCCGATGGTCGTGCAGAGCGAGACTTACATGATTATGAAATCAAACCGGAAGTGGATCTGTCCGCCGCCCGGCTTTGCCGGGAAATGAAGTATAGGTTTTAAGAAAAATTTTTGGATTTATGCCAGATAACCAGCTTATATTCTGTGTCTTAACAATCGAAAATCCAAAATCTATAGGCCCATCCCTGTTTTTTCCCCAATCCATCGCCTTGATCTTTCTTTACCGGTCATTTATCCTTCATAGTAAATGGTGACTGAAGGAAACTCGTATTTGGTCGTAAACTTGCCCGGATACAAGGAACAAAAAATTCACAATCCAAAATACAGGACTCATGACCAAAGAACTCCATTTTTCCACCTGGGGAAGCTGGTCCGGAGCACGGCAGGAAGAAACAGAGGCCATCAGCCCGTCCCGGGACGGCTTCAGGGCCTTCATGGGCTGGGACGGAGTCATGGTCGCCGATCCTTCCGTGGATCTGGTGGACATGTGCCGGGCCTTTATGGAGAAGGTCAAGGAGGAGTCCTGCGGTCAGTGCTACCCATGCCGGCTGGGTACGCACGAGATGTGGCAAATCCTGGAAGGCATCTGCTCCGGAAAGGAAAGAGGGGGAGACATCGAGCGGCTTCGATCCCTGGCGGTCCTTGTCAAGGACAGCTCCAAATGCGGTATCGGGTTGACCTCCACCCGTCCAGTGCTCGACGTCCTGGAGCATTGCCCGAACCTCTTCGAGCAGGCCATCGATAACGGCGGCGTGCCAAGAGGAACGTATGTGGCCAGGGTCAGCGCTCCCTGCAGTCAGGCCTGCCCGTCTCATCTGGATATCCCGGGGTATGTGGACATGATCCGCATGGGCCGCTTCGAGGAGGCCCTGGGCATCATCCGCCGGGACTGTCCCATGCCCGGCAGCATCGGGCGGACCTGCCTCCGTCCCTGCGAGCACCAGTGCCGCAGGAGCATCGTGGATGAGCCCATCGCCATCAATGCCCTCAAACGATTCGCTGACGACCGGATGCAGTCCTTTGTCCAGGCAGAAGCTCCTGCCCGGGAAGATACCGGTCAGCCCAGGGTAGCCGTGATCGGAGCCGGTCCGGCCGGCCTCTCCTGCGCTTACTATCTCCAGCTGAGGGGCCATCAAACCACCATCTTCGAAAGCCTGCCCGAACCGGGCGGCAGGGCGGCCGTGGGCATTCCGGATTACAGACTTCCGCGCCGTGTTATCCGCCGCGAGGTTGATATCGTGGAGCAGCTCGGCGCGGAAATCAGATACAACCTGACCATAGGGCAGGACATCCCCATCGATGATCTGTTCCAAAAACATGGATTCGAGGCGGTTTTCGTCAGTGTCGGGGCGCAGGAGCCGGCGAAAATGCGCTGTGAAGGCGAAGAGGCCGGTTATCAATGCTTTTTGACCGGCCTGGAATTTTTAAAGCGGGTTGCTTTCGGCGAAAATCCGCTCTCCGGGGACAAGCTGCTCGTGGTGGGCGGCGGCAACGTGGCCATGGACTGTGTCCGAACCGGCCTCAGGCTCGGTTTTTCCCAGGCCCATCTCCTCTACAGGCGGACCAGGCTGGAGATGCCTGCGGATGCAAAGGAATTTACTGAGGCCGAAGAAGAAGGGGTCCAATTTCACTATCTGGTCCAGCCCATGCGTATCCTGGCCGATCAGGGTAAGGTCGCAGGCCTGGAGTGCATTCGCATGGAGCTGGGCGAGCCCGATTCCTCAGGCCGGCGCAGCCCCAGACCGATCGAAGGCTCTGAGTTCACCATCGAATGCGACGCCATCATTCCGGCCATCGGCCAGACCTGCGTGGTGGACTGCATCTTTCCCGAGGACGGAAGCGTGGAGCTGACCCCCTGGAAGAGCCTGGTTGTGGACGAGACCACCTTCCAAAGCAGCCAGGAGCGGATCTTTGGCGGCGGCGACTGCATTCTGGGCCCGGACATCCTGATCCGGGCCCTGGCCCACGGCAAGCAAGCCGCCCGCCACATTGCCCAGTATCTGGAAGAGAAGACCTGCCGCGCCGACCCCGACGAGCGGCTCGGGAGGTACATGGCCCGCCTGAAGATCTTTGATCCCGAGGAAAAACCGCCCTATGCAGGCTCGAGCCGGCGGGCCGAGCCCCTGGTTTTGGGTGCCAAAGAGCGGGTCAAGAGCTTTGCCGAGGTGGAAGCATCGTTCTCCCTGTCCCAGGCCTTGTACGAATCTTCCCGCTGCCTGCGCTGCTACCGCATCGGCCTGGCAGCCTTGTAATTCCATTTTGCAAACAACATGATCTCTATTTTGACCCACATCACATGATACGAGAGAGCTGCCAAATCTATCCTGGTTGCAAAATGGGATCTCATTTGTTTTTCATATATTTTATCAGGATGATACCAGAAGTTGTCCCACAATGAAGCGCCCATCCTACAGGATTTGTAAAGGACTTCATAAAAGGCAATACAAACCAAAAGCATATCAACTTCTGGTATAGGAGAACAGCCATGCAGCTGAGCATCAACGGTCGCCGGATCGATTTCGAACCTGGCCAGACCATCCTGGAGGCGGCCGAGGCCAATGAGATCGAAATCCCGACCCTGTGCCATCTCAAAAGGGCCTACCCCATCCAGTCCTGCCAGGTCTGCCTGGTGGAGGTGGCCGGCCGCGACACCCTCCTGCCGGCCTGCGCCACCCCTGCCGATGCTGGCATGGACATTCGCACGGACTCAGCTCAGGTGCACGAATCCAGGCGGTCCATCCTGCAGATGCTGTCCGCATCCATCCGCCATCCTCATCCGGTCTGCAATCAGGCCGGAGACGGTCCGCTTAACCGGCTTCTGACCCGCTATCAGGTCCCCCTGCCTCAGGAGCAGTCGTCACGGGATACGGCCACGGCCTTGTTCGCCACCCCGGACATCGCCTACCGTCCTGAGCACTGCATCGTCTGTCACCGCTGCGTGGTCGCCTGCCGCGAACTCAAGGGAATCGGCGCCATCGAGATCATCAAGCAGGAGGACGGTGAAAACCGGGTCGTGCCCTATCGGCCGGAACTCTGTGAATCCTGCGGCGAATGCCTCATGACCTGTCCGACCATGGCCCTGACCGATGCCGTCAGCCCTCAAGGCGATCAGGCCTGGCAAGGGGAGCAGACCCTGAGCACCTGCGGCTACTGCGGCTGCGGCTGCCAGCTGGAGATCAACACGGATCAGGACCGGGTCATCGGGATGAGCACGCTGTCCGCCAGCGGCGTCAACCAGGGCAGCCTGTGCGTCAAGGGCCGCTTCGGGTATGAATTCATAGGTTCACAGGACCGCCTGGTCAGGCCGTTGATCCGCAAGAACGGGAGCCTTGAGCAGGCCGGCTGGGAGGAGGCCCTGAGCCTGGTGACGGATCGGCTGCAGGGCATTTTTCATGCGTCCGGTCCGGACAGCCTGGGCGGACTGGCTTCGGCCAAGTGCACCAACGAGGAGAACTATCTCTTCCAGAAATTGTTTAGAAGCGTCATCGGCACCAACAATGTGGACCACTGCGCCCGTCTCTGCCACGCCTCTTCAGTGACCGGGCTAAAGTCCGCCTTCGGCAGCGGGGCCATGACCAATCCCATCCGGGATGTTCTAAAATCCAGGGCCATCCTGATCACCGGTTCGAACATCACCGAAAACCATCCCATCTTCGCCAATTACGTGGTGGAGGCGGTGCTCAAGCATGGGGCCAAACTCATTGTGGCCGACCCGAGGCGCATCTGCATCACCCGCTTCGCCGATGTTTGGCTCCAGCCGAAACCAGGCACCAACATCGCCTGGCTCAACGGCCTCATGCACATCATCCTGGACAAGGGCTGGCAGGATCGGGATTACATCGCAAAGCGGACAGAAGGCTTCGCCGCCCTGGCGGAAGCGGTCGAGGATTACAGCCCCAAGTATGTGGCCGGAATCACCGGCATCCCTGAAGACGATCTCTTCCGGGCGGCCGAAATCTTCGGGACCCGGCATCCGGGAGCCATTCTTTACGCCATGGGCATCACCCAGCACGTGTCCGGAACGGCCAACGTCCAGTCTCTGGCCAATCTGGCCATGCTCACCGGCAACGTCGGCCTCGAAGGGGGCGGGGTCAATCCTCTGCGGGGGCAGAACAATGTCCAGGGGGCGAGCGACATGGGCGGGCTGCCCAATGTCTTTCCCGGCTACCAGCCGGTGACCGACTCTGAGTCCAGGCGGCACTTCGCGGCGGGGTGGGGGGTGGACAGGCTTCCGGCCGAGCCCGGCCTGACCACGAGCGAGATGGCCTCCGGAGGCGGCGCGCAGCCTCTCAAAGGTCTGTACATCATGGGCGAGAATCCGGTCCTGAGCGATCCCCACCAGGCCCGGGTCATCGAGACCTTGGAAAATCTCGATTTCCTGGTGGTTCAGGACATCTTTGAAAGCGAAACGGCCAGGCTGGCCGATGTGGTCCTGCCCGGGGCCTGTTTTGCGGAAAAAGAGGGGACCTTCACCAATTCAGAACGCAGGGTTCAGCGCATTCGAAGGGCGGTTCCTGCCCCAGGCCAGGCAAGAGAGGATCTGTGGATCATTGTGGACATTGCCGAAAGGATGGGCCGGACCTGGAACTACAACGCAGCCGGGGAGGTCATGCAGGAGATCGCCTCCCTGAGCCCGAGCTACGGCGGCCTGACCTATGACCGCCTCGAACATGAGGCCCCGGCCTGGCCCTGTCCAGGACCGGAGCATCCGGGCACGCCCAGGCTCCATGTGGGCAGCTTTGCCGGAGGACTGGGCCGGTTCCACCCGGTGGCCCATCAGGCTCCGGTCGATCCGCCGAGGCGGGACTATCCCTTTCTGTTGACTACGGGCCGGGTCGGGCCGCACTATCACACCGGGACCATGACCCGAAAAGGCAGTGGCTTGACCGGACTCTATCCGGAAGCCCTGGCCGAGATCAATACCCGGGACGCCGCCGGTCTCGGGGTCGGCGACGGGGACATTGTCCGCATCGAATCGGTCCTGGGGTCGATCCGGGTCAAGGCCCGGGTTTCTGATCGCACCGATGCGGGGGTCGTCTTTGTGCCTTTCCATTTCCATGAATCTCCTGTCAACGCCCTGACCGGCTCGACCCTGGACCCCGAGGCCAAGATCCCGGAGTACAAGGTCACGGCCGTGCGGATGGAAAAGGTCGAAACATCGGAATCATCGCCGCCTTAGCCGCCGATGCGTTTATAGTCAGAGCAAGGGAAAAGAATTTCTTTTGTCCACGAAGGCTCGCAAAGGATCGCCAAGTAAAGAAGAGACTCAAACCGACATGAAGAAGAACATGCACTCAATCAAGTGCTTCCCTGCAACATCAACCATTTCGGAAATCCATGCAGAGATACAGATATGAAAAAGCTGCCCATCGGAATCCAGACTTTTGAAAACCTGATCAGCGAGGGGTATTATTACGTTGACAAGACCCCGTTTCTGAGGCTCTTGGCTGATCAGGGCAAATACTACTTCCTGTCCCGCCACAGACGGTTCGGCAAAAGCCTGTTCCTGAGCACCATCAAGGCTGCCTATCAAGTTAAAAAGGAACTGTT
>JAIPER010000245.1 GCA_021737115.1 Desulfohalobiaceae bacterium | reverse complement strand
AAAACAGCACCCTGGAATTGGTCAAGGAGGAGCGGCATCCCCAGGACGGAGATGTCGCGGTCATCGATTTTGCCGCCTATCAGAACGGGCAGCCTCTGGAGAATATCAAGCAGGACAAGTTTGAGCTGACTCTGGGCCAAGCCCAGGCCCTGTCCGACTTCGAGGCGATTGTCAAGGGACTGCTCCCTGGTCAATCCGGAGAAGGCGAGGTCCCCCTTCCCGATGATTTCATCAATCAGGATCTGGCCGGCCAGACTGTGAACATGCAGGTCCATTTGAATGTGATAAAGGAAAGGATCCTGCCGGCGGTGGATGAGGAATTGGCTCAGAAAGTGGCCGGACATGGGAGTGTCGAAACCCTGCGTAAGCAGATTGAAGACAATTACAAAGGTTATTTCGAAAACATGGAGAAATCAAGGGTCCAAAAGAAACTTCTGGACCAGCTCAGCGCCAGGACGGATTTTGCCTTGCCTGAAACCATGGTTGAAAGGCAGCTCGACGGAATGCTGGAAAACAAACAGAAACGTCTGGAGCAGCAAGGCAAGAGCCTGGAAGCGGAGGGCACCCCGGAAGAGCTTAAGGAAAAGCTGAGACCTGAAGCAGAGGAAATGGTCAAAAACCACCTGATCCTTCTGGAGATTGCCAAGAAGGAAGATTTGAATATTTCTCCCCAGGAAGTGGATCAGTACCTGTATCAGACAGCGATCAGAAACCGTCAGGATCCGGAACAGCTCAAGAAGCACTATGAAGACAACAATCTGATGTTCGCCCTCAAGGACAGCCTCCTGGCCGACCGGGCCGCAGAGGTCCTTTATGAAAAGGCTGAGATCCAGGAAATTGAACCTGAAGAATCCGCAGAACCCAAAGCTGTGGCCGAGACTGAAAACCCGGATGAAAGCGGTTCCCCGGATGAAGAGAAGGCGGAATGAAATACTCCCTGCACGATAGTAAGTACAAGACTTGTTTTTGAAACCAGAATAATAAGAGAGAAATATAAATGTCCACGATACCGATAGTCATCGAGACCACAGGTCGCGGGGAACGGGCTTATGATATATACTCGAGGTTGTTAAAGGACAGGATCATCCTTCTTGGAACCCCTGTTGACGATCATATTGCCAACCTGCTCTGTGCTCAGTTTCTTTTTCTGGAGTCTGAAGATCCGAGCAAGGAAATAAATTTTTACATCAACAGTCCGGGCGGCTCTGTGACCGCCGGATTGGCAGTTTACGACACCATGCAGTACATATCCGCCCCGGTGGCTACTCTTTGTCTGGGACAGGCCGCCAGCATGGCTGCGGTCCTTCTGGCCGCCGGCACGAACGGCATGCGTTACGCTCTTCCGCACAGCCGGATCCTTCTGCACCAACCCATGGGGGGCTTCCAGGGCCAGGCTTCGGACATCGATATCCAGGCCAGGGAAATTATCCGTTTGAAAGGCGCCTTGAATGATATTCTGTCCTTACACACCGCTCAATCCCTGGAAAAGGTAGAACAGGACACAGACCGCGACTATTTCATGGGCGCTGATGAGGCCCAAAATTACGGGGTCATCGATGAGGTGCTAAGTTCGAGAAAAGCGATGCAGGCTGATGTTTAATGCTTGGACGAAAATCGACCCATCTACTTCGTCACTGCAAAATTTTGAAATCCACAATAACGAAAAACCCGGCTGAAGGTCCGGTCTTGAATCGGGAAGTATTCAGGCCCGAACCGGTCAACTCGGGTTTCAAGCAGAGCAGGTAAACATATGACGGAAAAAGAAGTCAAAACACAGGAACTTTGCTGCTCTTTCTGTGCCAAAACCCAGGAAGAAGTACAGCGCTTGATTGCCGGTCCGGATGTCTATATTTGTGATGAGTGCATCTCCCTGTGCAACGAGATACTGACCCATGACAAAATCAGTGAAGAGTCTGAATCGGGATCCCTGTTGCCTCCTTCGGCGTTGAAGAAAAGGCTGGATGATCACATCATCGGCCAGGACCGGGCGAAACGGGTCTTGTCCGTGGCCGTGTACAATCACTACAAGAGGGTCCACTACCATGATGCCGCGGTGCAGGACGTGACTCTGGATAAGAGCAATATTCTTCTCCTGGGACCGACCGGCTGCGGGAAGACCCTTTTGGCCCAGACTCTGGCCAGGATACTGAAGGTTCCCTTTGCCATCGCCGACGCCACGACCCTTACCGAGGCGGGATATGTAGGCGAAGATGTGGAGAATATCCTGGTTCAGCTGCTGCAGAATGCCGACTACGATATTGAGGCCGCTTCCAAGGGGATTGTCTATATCGACGAGATCGACAAGATTTCCAGAAAATCGGACAGTGCTTCCATCACCAGGGACGTCTCCGGGGAAGGGGTACAGCAGGCGCTGTTGAAGATAATGGAAGGCACCGAAGCCTCCATACCGCCCAAAGGAGGGCGAAAACATCCCCAGCAGGAATACATAAAGCTCAATACCAGCAACATCCTGTTCGTGATGGGCGGAGCCTTTATCGGGTTGGAGAAAGTTATCCGGCAAAGGACCAAGGGGCGGGCCATGGGCTTTGGGGCTGAGCTGGCTGAAGCCGGCCAGAAAAAGGTGGGAGAAATCCTGCGCCTGGCCCAGCCCGAAGATCTGATCAAGTTCGGCCTGATTCCCGAATTTGTGGGACGTATTCCGGTTGTGGCCGCCCTGGATGAACTCGAAGAAGAAGACCTGGTCAGGATCTTGACCGAACCTGTCAACGCCTTGGTCAAACAGTATAAGAAGCTCTTTGAGTTGGACAACGTCCAGTTGCGTTTTTCCAAGAATGCTCTCAAATCCATTGCCCATATGGCCATGGAACGAAAGACAGGGGCCCGGGCCTTGAGGAGTGTTCTGGAAGGCATCATGCTGGATATCATGTATCGGCTGCCCTCCCTGCAGGGGGTCAAGGAGTGTGTGATCAACAAGGCTATGGTGGAGACCGGGGTCGAACCGCTGCTCATCTATGAGCAGGAGGCCAAGACGGCCTAGAAAGAAATCAAGTGGAGGAAATATGAGTGAGAAGACAGTAATACTCGGGGATGACAGCCAGGCAGTCAAAGTCCCCTTGATGACCTTGCGGGAAGTGGTCATGTTCCCCCGGACCATCGTCCCCCTGTATGTCGGACGCAAGGCATCCATTCGGGCTGTGGAACAGGCCCTTGAAAAGTATAATAAAAATATATTCCTGGTGACCCAGAAAAATCCCGGAGATGAAGAGCCGGGAAGCGATGATCTGTTTGAAGTCGGGGTGGTCTGTAAAATTTTACAGATGATGCGCATGCCCGATGGGACCATTAAGGTCCTTTTCGAAGGCAGCTACCGGGCCAGATGGAGCAGCCGGGAATCCTTGCAGGAACAGCAGAATCAGCCGTTCCCCGTGGTTGAGGTGGAGAGGGTCCCTGAAAATGTGAGCGCTGGAACCGAAGTCAAGGCCTTGATCAATCTGGTCCAGGGTGCCATCAAGAGATTTGCCGGCATCAACAAGAAGTTGACCCAGGATGTGGTCAAGTCCTTGAACGGCATTGAAGACCCGGGCCGTCTGGCGGATATGATCATGTCCCACATGAAGGTTGATTTCAACAAGGCCCAGAAGGTGCTGGAAACCATGGAACCGGTGGCCCGCCTGGAAGAGGCCTATGGTCTGCTTCTGAATCAGATCGAGTATTCAGAGACCGAACAGAAGATCAATTCCCGGGTCAAGGAACAGGTCGAGACCAATCAGAAAAATTACTACCTCAATGAACAATTGAAGGCCATCCAGAAGGAAATGGGAACGGAGCAGGATTCAGGGGCGGAAGCCGATGAACTCCTTGAACGTCTGGAAGCCAAAGCGATGTCTGAAGAGGCCAGGGAAAAGGGGCGCAAGGAGATCTCCAAGCTCAGACAGATCCCCCCGTCCTCGGCTGAATACACCGTGGTCAGAAATTATGTGGATTGTATCCTGGATCTGCCCTGGGACGAACTCAAGGAGACCTGTCAGGACATCGATCAGGCGGCCAGGATACTGGAAGAGGACCATTTCGGACTGGAAAAACCCAAAGAGCGGATTCTGGAATACCTGGCGGTTCAGACCCTGGTGGAAAAGCTTCAGGGACAGATCCTTTGTTTCGTCGGTCCCCCCGGAGTTGGCAAGACCTCTCTGGCCAAATCCATTGCCAGGGCCACGGACCGGGAGTTCACCCGACTTTCTCTGGGCGGGGTTCGGGACGAAGCGGAAATCAGGGGCCACAGGAGGACCTATATCGGGGCCCTGCCCGGAAAGATCATCCAGTCCTTGAAGCGAAAGGATTATAACAATCCGGTCATCTGTCTGGATGAAGTGGACAAGATGAGTACCGATTTCCGGGGAGATCCTTCTTCCGCACTGCTGGAGGTCCTGGATCCGGAACAGAACTACGCCTTTAACGATCATTATCTCGATCTGGATTACGATTTATCCAACGTCTTCTTCATCACCACGGCCAACACCCTGCAGACCATACCCTGGGCCCTGCGGGATCGGATGGAGATCATCCGTCTACCCGGCTACCTGGAGACGGAGAAGACCAAGATCGCCCGTTCTTTCCTTTTGCCCAAGCAGTTGAAGAGACACGGCCTTAAGGAGGAACAGGTCCACATTTCAGACGGGGCGGTGCAGGAAGTGATCCGCAAATACACCAGAGAAGCCGGGGTGCGGAATCTGGAGCGGGAGCTGGCCTCTATCTATCGCAAGGTGGCCAAAAAGATCGTCCAGGAAAACGCATTTGATGGCAGGGTGCTGGTCAATAAAAACAGTATTCCCTCCTATCTGGGAGTCCCCAGTTACCGCCATGAGGAACGTGAAGAAAAGGCCCGCGTCGGTTTGAGCGTGGGATTGGCCTGGACTGAAATGGGCGGTGAGCTGCTCATGATCGAAGCGGTGCTCATGGCCGGGACCGGGAAGATCGAAGTCACCGGGACCATCGGCGATGTCATGCAGGAATCCGCCAAGGCAGCTCTGAGCTACGTCCGCTCCAGGACGCATCTCTTCGGGCTCAAGCCCGAGTTTTACAAGGAGGTGGATATCCATATCCATATTCCGGAAGGGGCTACACCCAAGGACGGTCCTTCGGCGGGAATCACCATGAGCACGGCCCTGATTTCGGCCCTGTTGAATATGCCGGTTGACAACGCAGTGGCCATGACCGGTGAAATAACCCTGCGGGGGCGGATCCTGCCCATCGGCGGACTGCGGGAAAAACTCCTGGCGGCCCATCGGGGACGGGTATCCAAGGTCATCATACCCAAAGAGAACAACAAGGACTTAAAAGATGTACCCAAGGAGATCCTCCGGGACCTGGAAATCGTCCAGGTGGATCACATGGACGAAGTTCTGCCCCAGGCCCTGGTCAATGTCCAGAGCGAGGAGATCTTCTGCGGTCCGGCCTCTGATATTTCCCTTATCAACAGCCTGCGCAAGGAAGAGTATCAGCCTCAGAGACATTAATATCCAGTTTTGCCCCCCGGCATTTGCCGGGGGGCAAAACTGGATGTATGACAGGCCTGTCCGAGGCAGGATATGTCATCGCGGCCAGTGCCCTCCGACATCCGATGTCCGACGTCCTTCTTTTTCTTGCTGACCTCTGATATCTGATATCTGACATCTGGTTTGAGCTGACCACTCATATGAAACTTCATTTTTATTTGTCCGTCACCCCGGCGGAGGCCGGGGTCCAGCTCTTACTTTTTGCAGTCTGGATTCCGGCCTTCGCCGGAATGACGGAGAGTGAGTCCGCATTCTTGTCATTCTGAGTGAGTCCGCGAACGAAGAATCTCTCTGCCAAGAACTGGGTTATTCA
>JAIPER010000002.1 GCA_021737115.1 Desulfohalobiaceae bacterium | reverse complement strand
ACACGGCAAGCCCCGAACCATTGAGGTCATCCTTGATCATTGCCGCGGCAGCGGTCCGGTCAGTCTCGGCCGGGGTGATCCCCAGGGAGAAAGGTTCCGGGTCAAGAGCGAGTTCCTGCATCAACATTCTATACTCGGAGGCGATTTGCCTGTCTTCCTGCACAGACTCAACGACTCTGTCCATGAAAACCCGGCTGCCTTCTCTGGAATCCAGACCAACGGTCTTCGCCCCTCCGGCCAGAGAGGCCAGGATGCCGCTTTTGAACAGACCCTGCAGATCCAGGACCAGGTCATACTTTCTGGAACGAAGCAGCCTGGCCAGAGATAGTCCCTGCCTGGTCAAGTCTGCCCATCTTCCGCTCTTGAACAGGCCGGACCACTTCTGTCTGGGCCAGGTCAGGACCTCCCGCAATTCCGGCTGAGCTGACAACATAGAGGCGCCCTCGGTTTGCACCAGCCAATCGATAACAGCCCGGGGATAGGCCCGGCGCAGAACAGGAATCACCCCGGAGGCCATGACGATATCACCGATGGCGCTGAGGCGGATGATGAGGATTGAGTTCATGGATCTGGGCTCGATGTCCGGGTCTGCTTCATCTGTTCCTGTCCTGATGGTCAAATCAAAAGAGGGATCTTACCCGTAAATCAGGGCAATGGCAAATATTCCAGAAGTTGGCCGGCAGTTGTAATTTTGATTTTTTTGAGCTGTAGGGGCAGAGCCCATCTTGAATGAGAAAAAATTCAACCAATGACTGGATTCCGGCCTCCGCCGGAATGACGGACAATGTATACTGATCCAACTTGACTTTTTGTGAATACAAGGCCTGAAGTCGAGAAATCATGTGCCTCTGTCGATAAAACCAAAATTGGATCAGTATAAGTATAATGTCTTGGCTGAGGCTGGAGGTATTGAGTTGATAATTGTTGGATTTCGAGTTAATTTCCCCGAACAGCGCCGGGAAACTCCGCCGATAGAATATCTTAACCAGAAGAATTACAAAACCGGAGTCTTACCCGCGAATCACGCCAATTCACACAAATGAAATAAGAAGTCAGTTTTTTTATATGTGCGGTATAGCGGGACTATTTCTCAAACACAGATCGGCCGAAAAACAAGATCTGAACAAAATGATCAAAAGTCTCGGGCACCGGGGTCCAGACCATACAGGTTTCCATCTCGACGGTAACCTGGGAATGGCCCATGCCCGGCTCTCGATCATCGACCTCGAGACCGGGGACCAACCCTTGCAAAGCTTAGATAAGAATTTCACCCTGATCGTCAACGGAGAGATCTACAACTACAAAGAACTTGTAAGCCAACTGCAAACCAAGGGGCATCCCTTCCAGACCGGTTCAGACGCCGAACCCATCATCCAGGGCACGCAGGAATACGGCAAAGGGTTTGTCGAACAGGTCAATGGGATGTTTGCCTATGCCCTCTATGACAAACAGGCCGGCCAGCTTGTTCTGGCCAGAGACCGCTTGGGCATCAAACCCCTGTACTATACCATCCTGCCCGATGGTTTCGCTTTCGCCTCTGAAATAAAGGGCTTGCTCCCGCTGTTGCCTCACAACCCGGAAATAAACCCTGAAGGTCTGGCCCAATTTTTCTGCAACCAGTTCACCTCAGGTCGTCAGACAATCATCAAGGGGATCTACAAGGTCCTGCCCGGCGAACTGATGACCATCGACCGGACCTTGAAAATCACCAGGGAAACCTACTGGTCGCCATCTCAAGTCGAAACAGTCGAATACTCCTTTGAGGATGCCAGTCGCCTCTTTGACGACTTATTTGAGCAGGTCATGCGGGAACATATTCGCTCGGACGTTCCCTTTGGCCTTTTTCTGTCCGGAGGGGTGGATTCCGCTATTGTTCTGGCCATGCTCAGCCGCTTTCAGGACCGGCCGATCCGTACCTTCTCGGTGGGGTATCAGAATACTTCCAGGCAGGATGAGCTTGAAGCCGCGAAAGGGATGGCCGATTTGTTTCAGACCAGGCACACCCCTTTGAGACTAAACAAAACAACCCTGTTTAACAGAATTCCCCATTCAGTCTGGTCTGCTGACGACCTCATGCGCGATTACGCGACCCTTCCCACCTCTTTACTGGCTGAAGAGGCGGCCAGAGAACTGAAGGTGATCTTTACCGGTGAAGGAGGAGACGAGGTCTTTGCCGGCTACAGACGCTACAACAAGAAGGCCCCGGAACGGTTTCTCAAGAATCTGTTTTCTCCTGGATCCGGAGGGTTTCGAACCAGGAGTCAGATCCCCTTGACCAGGCTTGGCAAAATCTTCGGCCCGGAACTGAGAAAAGCAGTCAGCGCATATCGAGAACCCTTTATCACTGCCTGGCAGTCTTCTCCGGAAAACTGGAGCAACATTCAAAGGAGTCAGTACACCGATCTGAGCACGGCCCTGCCGGACAACCTCCTGGTCAAGGTAGACCGGATGCTCATGGGCTTCTCCCTGGAGGGCAGAGTGCCCTTTCTGGATCACAGAATCGTCGAGTTCGGCCTCTCTCTGCCGGACAGACTCAAGGTGGACAAAGGCCAGGGCAAGATCTTTCTGAAAAAATGGGCTGAACGGTTCATCCCCCGGGATCATCTGCAGCAGAAAAAAACCGGTTTTCATGTTCCGATAGGGGATTGGCTGCAAGGGCCATTTCTGGACCAACTGGAGGAGAGGCTTCTCAGCAACTCCGGCATCAAAGGCTGGTTTCAGAAAGAAGGGATCCAAGAGCTTTTTGCCGCACAGAGGAAAAGGCCAAAGCAGAGTCGGGCCATCTGGTCCCTGATGCAGCTTGCCATCTGGCACAACCTCTTTATCGAATCCGGCTCTCAGAATCCTAGTCATCAGGAAAACGTGTTGGACTGTATCTGAAATCCAGTTTGATCCTGTGGATAAACTGTCCTCAGGATCAAACTTGATACCGAGATCAATATCTGAAACCACAAAAAGTAAAAAAAAACAATGTCCTAAATTTCCATTAGCCTTGAGAGGCCGTCAAAGCCCTCTGAAATTACTTGAAAATTGAAGTGCAAATCGTTTCACCATGAAGCCCAAGACCCTGTTCATCATTCTCGATCTGGGAATATCCATCAGAAACATCCTGCGAACCGATGTCTTACAGGTTTTACAAAACCAGAAAGACTTACGAATCGTTATTTTCTCGACCATCACCGATCAGAATTTTCAGGAAGAATTCCAGGCCGAGAACGTCATCATCGAACCGGTTCCAAAGTGGAAACCCAATGGCATTGTCAAGCTCATCCAGTCGATCAAAAAGGATCTCTGGGCCGAGAACAAACAGATCTTTACCTTCATGAACAGAAGAGAAAAGAAAGAGCGTCTCCTGACACGCTGGCTGCTGATCAAGCCCTTGAAAATGGTGCATCCTAAAGGCATCGATCTCTTTCTGTCCTGTCTGTCCAAGGCGGAAATGGCCTGTACTCCTGATCTGAACAGTGAAATCTTTGAAAAATACGAACCCGACCTGGTCTTTTATACCACCTTGTACACCAAATACCTCTCCTTGGAAGTCTCTGCTCAAAAGAGAAGAATCAAGACCATCAGTTTCATCCAGAGCTGGGACAATCCAACCTCCAAAGGCCCTTTCCCGGTCACTCCGGACAGGGTGATCGTCTGGAACGAAATCCTGCGAAACGAGGTTGTCAACTATCACAACATGCCCAAAGAGCGTATTCATATCACCGGGGTTCCCCAGTTCGACCTCTATCTCGATCGACAGAGTTTTCTTGACAGAAACGACTTCTTTGAAAAATGGAATCTTGACCCTCAAAAAAAACTCATCACCTATACCACCGGCTCTTCAAACATGCTCCCGGATGAGCATGAAGTCATCCAAGGCCTCTATAAAGATATCTTTATCAACGGTAAATGCGATCACCCCTGCCAGCTTCTGATCCGGCCGCACCCTAAGGACGATTTCGATTATGCGAACCGATTTCGGGATCATCCCGGTCTGGTCATCCAGAGGCCTGGACAGGCAGCTGAAACCAAAGACAAATGGAATCCGAAACGAGAGGACATGTACGGCCTGGCCGAACTTATGCTCTACTCGGACATAGTGGTGAACATCGCTTCGACAATCACCATTGACGCAGCCTGTTTCGACACCCCGATCATAAACGTCATGTATGACGGACATGAGGCAAAACCCTATATGGAATCCTGTAAACGGTACTATGACTACGACCATTACAGAAACATAATAGCAACAGGCGGGGTGAAGACGGCTGAAAACCGGGAAGAATTAATCGCCAATATCAACAGGTACCTGGTATGCCCCGAGGACGACAGAGAGGGGAGAAAACGGATCATCAACGAACAGTGCTGGAGGCTAGACGGGAAGTCCGGTCAAAGAATCGCCTCAGTTGTGCTCGATTATCTGAACTGATGTCCAAAATCTTGTGCAAATTTTAGTTCACTGGAAAAGCTCTGAAGTTGACAATGAGCTCTGTATATACGCAGACTGAAAGAATACGCGCTTATGAAAAAAAAAATATGCATCGTGTTGACGGTCAGGGGCAACTACTCCAAAATGAAATCTCTGATGCGGGAAATTGAGAATGATCCTGACCTCGAACTCCAGCTCGTAGTCGGCGGGGCGATCATCCTTCATAAATACGGAAATCCCGTCAACCTGATCCAGGAAGACGGCTTCAGGATCAATGAGACTATCCATTTTCTGGTTGAAGGCGGACGGACCATCACCATGGCCAAATCGACAGGGCTGGCCATCGTTGAACTCTCCACCGTATTCGAGAATCTCAAACCTGATGTGGTCATCTCCATCGCCGACCGTTTCGAGGCGCTGGCAGTGGCTGTAGCCGCCAGCTACATGAATATCCCGGTTGCCCATTTGGAGGGAGGGGAGCTTTCCGGTTCGATTGACGAATCCATCCGGCATGCCATCACCAAACTCTCCCACCTGCACTTCACTGCTACGGAACTAAGCGCCAAACGCGTGGTACAAATGGGAGAAGACCCGGACAACGTCTTTGTTGTCGGTACCCCGACCCTGGACCTCCTGACAGGCCTGGACATGGAGCCGAATTTCGATGTCTTCGACAAATACGCTGGAGTCGGTCCCCGCTTTTCCATTGAAAAGGAAAATTATATTCTGGCAATCCAGCACCCGGTGACCACCGAATTCAACCGGGCCCGCTTTCAGGTCACCGAGACCCTGCATGCTCTATATGATCTGGACCTGCCGGTTCTCTGGCTCTGGCCGAACATGGACGCAGGCACGGATGAAATCTCCAAAGGGATCAGACCCTTCAGGGAAACCTTCAGGCCATCGAAGATCCACTTCTTCAAAAACTTCAGTTTTGAAGACTACGCCAAACTCCTGAACCATTGTGCGGCCCTGGTGGGCAATTCCAGCAGCGGCATCAGGGAGGCCTCCTATCTCGGTGTTCCGGTGGTCAATATCGGCAGCAGACAAAACGCCCGGGAAAGGGGGAAAAATGTCATTGACTGCAGTTATGACCGTAATGAAATCAAAGAGGCAATACGGCAACAACTCAATAACGGCCGATACTGTCGGGATTTTTTATACGGCCGGGGCACAGCCTGCAAACAGATCGTCAAGGAGTTGAAAACCAGGAAGGTCCAGATCCAAAAGCACTTGAAATATGACAAAAGCCATCTACTTTGATATTCTCAATTACACCCGGGAAAACATGAGGCTCCTGGAAAACCGTTTTGATCTCATCCGTCTGCAAGACCCGTCTTTCCTGACTGATGCTCTACTCCAGGAGGCATGCGTGCTTTTTGCCCCCCTGGGCTACTTCTTCGGAGCGGATTTCTTCCAGAAGACCCCACGGCTCAAAGTCATCGCCAGCAACACCACCGGCATTCCCCATATCGATGAATCGGCTGCAGCGGACTTCGGTGTCCGAATCTTTTCTCTGCGGGGGGAAACTGATTTCCTGGAGAAAATCACCCCCACGGCCGAGCTGACACTGGGTCTGATTCTCTGTCTGACCCGGAACTTGATACCGGCCAGGGAGTCGGTCCTTGCAGATCGCTGGAGCAGATGGGATTTCGGAGGTCAGGCCATGCTTTCCCAAATGAGCCTGGGTATCGTGGGCCTGGGGAGATTAGGCAAACTTGTGGCCGGCTACGGAGCCGCCATGGGCATGAAGGTCGGTTTTTACGATCCCTATCTGAGTGAAGACCAGAAAGGACTCTATACAAAAAAATACCACCTTCGGGATCTACTCGGCAGCTCCGACATCGTCTCAGTTCATGCCAACCTGCATGCGAAAAACATCCATCTCTTTGACCAGGAGGCCTTTTCTGCCTGCAGGCGGGGGGCCTATTTCATCAATACCGCCAGGGGAGAACTGGTCGATTCCGAGGCCCTTGTCCGGGCCCTGGAGCAGGGTATCCTGCGGGGAGCGGCCCTGGACGTGCTTGACACTGAATTCACCCCCGGATTCTCCCAAAGGGTAGGCCGACACCCTCTGGTCGAATATGCCAAAAAGCACTCGAACCTGATCATTACCCCGCATATCGCGGGTTCCACCCAAGATGCCTGGCATCTGACCCAGCGCTTCGTCATCGATAAGACGCTCGGTTTTCTAAACCTCAGCAGTTAGCTTTCAGCTTTGCCTCTGGCAAAGCTGACTTTAAATTTTTTAGTATATATAAAAATATGTGAGCTGTGCGGTTGCTCAATAAGTGAAGTCAATCCGCTTCAGCCAGTTTGATATAGGCGGAAACTTCAAGACCTCACGCTGAAGATTCACTAAGCATGAAGAGTAGGAATATGAAAAACAGAGAGACCACATTGAATGTACTCGGTATCGTACCGGCCAGGGGAGGCTCGAAGAGAATCCCCAACAAGAACATCCATCCCCTGGGTGGCAGGCCGTTGATCCACTACTGTCTTGAGACTGCGCAACAGTGTCCCTCCCTGGACAGGCTGGTCGTCTCCACAGAATCCGAGGCCATTGCCCAGACCGTCGCCCGGGAAGGGGTCGAGGTTATAGAAAGACCGACCGAACTGGCCAGGGACCACACACCGACCTTGCCGGTCATTGTCCAGGCCATTGAGGAACTGGACAAAAGGGGCTTTCAGGCTGATATCATTTTGACGATTCAGCCCACCTATCCCTTTCTGACGGTTGATAATGTGGAACAGTCCATTGAGGCCATAAAAAAGCAGGGGGGCATCGATTCAGTAACCACCGTGACTCGCCCTCCGTTTCATTATCACCCATTTAATGCGAGAACTATCAATCCAGACGGGACCATTTCCTTCATGTTTGAAGAGGAAAAAAAGAAATCTCCCAACACCCAGTCCGCCCCTGAAGTCTATTTCTTTGGAAACCTCTACACATCATGGAGGAGGACCATCTTTGAACAGGGCTCCCTGTATGGCGGACGCTCATGGCCCATTCCCGTTTCCCGGATCGAAGCCATGGATATCGATGAATACCTTGACCTGGAAATCGCCGAATATATTCAAAAACGGATAAATCGGAAGGATTCACAACAAGAGGTTAAGAAGACTTAAGAAAGACTTAAAGCATTCCATGGCGAAAGACTTTCTAATTTTTGTTGAAGACATAAATCACCAAAGGGAACAAGGCCATGCCATTTCATAAAGAAGTTTGTATCGAGGATAATGTTGTCGGCCCGGGACATCCTGTGTTCATCATTGCCGAAGCCGGGGTTAACCATTTTGGCCGGATCGAGCTGGCCGAACACCTGATCGACATTGCCGTGCTGGCCGGGGCGGATGCGGTCAAGTTTCAGATATTCAAGACGGAAAACCTGATCTCCTCCGCCGCTCCCGACTGGATCAGGAGGATGAAGTCCAAGGAACTGCCCTACCAAGATTTTGCCCGGCTGCAAAAATACTGCCTGCAGAAAAACATCATCTTCCTGGCAACGGCCCACGACGAAGAAAGCTTCGACTTTCTGGTCACCCTGGAGCCCAAGGCCTTCAAGATCGGCTCCGGAGAAATCGCCAATCCTTTGTTTCTGCAAAAAATCGCCGTGGAACAAAAGCCGGTTATTCTGTCCACCGGGATGTATACCCTTGATGACGTGCACAGGGCCCTGGACATTTTTTCCAGGGCAGAGAACGAGGATCTTATCCTCCTGCACTGCAATACCGCCTATCCGCCTCAACCGGATGAGATCAACCTGCGGGCAATAGAGGCCATGTCCGGAGAATTTGCCTGCCCCATCGGCTATTCAGATCACAATGTCGGCATTGATATCACCCTGGCTGCGGTTGCCATCGGAGCACGAGTCATCGAAAAACATATCGCCCTGGACCGTAACGCCCCGGGATCCCAGGACTGCCCGGTGTCCTGCGATCAAAAAGGTCTTGTTGATCTGGTCAATGGTATCCGCAGGGTGGAGATGGCTCTGGGCAGTTATGAGAAAAAACCATCAAAAGCAGAACAAAAGAGCAGGGACTGGGCAAGGAAGAGCATCGTGGCCGGAACCGACATCCTTGAAGGGCAGACGATTCAAGAAGATATGCTGGTCTTCAAAAGACCCGGTACCGGCATCAGCCCTGAACTGCTCTCCACTGTAGTCGGGAAAAAGGCCAGGCGAAGGATAGACCGAGACACGTTGCTGTCTCTCGATGTCATTGACTGATTCGAGCGCAAATGAAACACCTTTGGGATTCATAATGAAAGTTCATTCAACAATCCAAAGCAGCAGTCAACAACAGTGTTTGACAGACCCGGCTTCCAAAAGACCCATTTTCATACTTGGTTGCCCCAGATCAGGTACGCTTCTCATGTCCAGAATCATCGGCGGGCTTTCGGATCATTTTTTGATTACCGAACACTCCTTCAAGAATAAGGTGAAATTCTGCCCGGAAGACGTATCCGGGATAGAAGATAATGCACTCTGGTGGCATTACTTTGATTTCGGGGAATATGAGATGAACAAAAACCGGCCCAAGGTCGATATTCCCCAATATGATGAAGACAAAATCTCAATTGTCCGTAATATATATTTGCAGCAAGCCCAAGGGAAGCGTTTAGTTATAAAGAATGCATCCAACATTTTACGCATTGATTTCATAAAAGAGATGTTTCCCAATGCCCTTTTTGTTTTTTGTATCCGCAACCCATGGCACACGTTGCAGTCCATGACTATAAAGCAAAACAGAAGTTTTTTACTGCGAACCGTGCGAATTAACCAAATCGATAATGATTTGTTCGTAAGAGCGGCTGCCTCTTGGAATGAGTCTGTAAGATTATATATTCAAAATAAAAACACCAACTGGTATTATGCTAAATATGAAGACTTACTACATCATACTTTTTTTAATATAAAAAAACTATTTTCCTTTTTGGAGATAAACGATCAGGAATATATTGAAAAAGCAACAAAAATTCCTTTTACAAACAATAAAAACTATTTCTACATAAAGAAGCATATCAATCGTCATAAAAACAAAGACCAAATCATTCAACTCCTTGAACATGGGTGCCGTTATTTTTCGTATTCTTTGAACATACGTCAGAACAAAGGCAACCGGATCGTGTATCACCTCAATCGGTTAACCAGCAAGATAAAATAACATAGACTCAATGATGATTTCCCTGGCAGGCTTTCTTCAAAGAAAATCCTTGATTGATGCGGCTTTTCGTTTACTGCAGGTCGGAATAGTTTCTCATATCCTGTTATTCCCTCTTGGGCAGGCACTTAGGGAAATATCCAGTGTTATGGCCATCATCGGAGTCTTGTTGTATTATACCGGGAACTACAAGAGTTCCAATCTGGCCAGATTTAATTATAAGTACTTGTTTTTCGCTTTTTACTGCATTCTTATCTTCAAGGCATTGTCTTCCATCAATATTCAGGTGAGCATAAAAGCCCTTGATCACCTTTCCTACGACAGTCTTCTTTTGTTCTTTCCAGCCCTGGAGTTTGTAAAAAACAAAAGACACCTCGATATTCTTATCCTGGCCATTGTTGTCCTTTGTCTGTACCTGGGGCTTGATGCGCTGTTTCAATTCTTCTTAGATAGAGATTTCTTTTTTCAAAACCCAAAAGTTGGAAATGGGAGAATGTTGACCGCTACACGGGATGATCCGTTATTAGGCAACCTCGTTGCCATCTTTTTGCCAGTCACATTTTCTCTGTTTGGCTTTTTCCCTGCTGCGTGGTCGAAGTTCAAATCATTCATCATGTATGCACTGCTCACCTTTCCTGCTTACTTTTTTTTAATATTTTCATTCAGGAGAACCGGATACATAGCCTTTGGAACGGCTCTTTTTGTCTATTTTTTAATCAAACGACAATTCCTTAAAAGCGCCATCTTTCTAGCCGCTTTCTGCTCACTTTTTATTGTCGGACCACCGCGTTTTCTGCTGGAGAAGGTCTTACAAAGCGGACGATGGGAACTCTGGAAAACCGCTTTGCTCGTTTGGAAAGAGAACATGTTCCTGGGGACGGGATTGGACACCTTCAAGTCCGCTCAGATTCTGTATGATAAAGAGATTTTTTTTCGGGGGGATATTTACAAGGCCTATCCGCACAGCCTGTTTGTGTCCCTGCTTGTCGATACCGGTCTCATCGGTTTCACCGCTTTTATCATGTTTTTTGTCCTCTCTGTTATGTTCTTATTTCGATCTCTCGGACAAATAAAGTCAACAGACCCGGTCTATTCCCAAAAAATATTGACCTTTGCAATTTCCATGCTGGCTTTTCTTATTGTTTCTCTTGGTGCCCTCAATCTCTATTCACCGTTTATGATGGCCTCGCCAATGATTCTCCTCGGGGCAGCAGTAGGCTCTTGCCTCTGTTATTCGTCTGAAAAAAAATCAAAAAACCATCATACCGAGACACATTTACTTAGCAATTAATGAGGTGTGATATTGTTGGGATCTTTCGCCTACACCAACCTTCTCCGGCTTGGCCTGCCGTTTTTTGTGCTGCGGCTCGCGGTCAAGGGCCTGAAAGAACCCGCCTACCGCCAACGATGGCAGGAGCGCCTGGGCTGGACCGGTTATCCGGCGTTACCTCATAACAACATTATCTGGATCCATGCTGTTTCCGTTGGTGAAGTCCAGGCTGCCATGCCCTTAATCCAGGGCATCCTTACAGGCTTTTCAGGAACCGACATTGTTCTGACCACCACAACCCCGACCGGATCGGAATATGCCAAAAAACTCTTTCCAAATTCAATCTACCACACCTATCTTCCCTTTGACATTCCCGGCCTGGTCAATCGGTTTTTGGGCAGAACCCACCCCTCACTGGCCATTTTCATGGAGACCGAAATCTGGCCGAACATATTTCAGATATGTGCCAGACATGAAATCCAGATTATCATGGCCAATGCCAGACTTTCGCCCTCTTCCTTCAAGGGCTATATCAAAGTCAAGCGCTTTATGGCCCAAACTCTGGACAAGTGCCAGGTCCTGGCCCAAACCGTCTCTGATCGAGAACGTTTCCTCAAGCTGGGAGTCAAGCCTGATAACATCTATGTCATGGGTAACCTGAAATTCGACAGTCGCCTTCCTGTACAGCAGATCCAAAAAGGAAAAGAGCTGCGCAAGCGTATAGCTCCAAACCGGCCAGTCTGGATAGCGGCCAGCACCCATGCCGGGGAAGAAGAATCCGTGCTTACTGCCCATGCCCGGCTTCGAAAACATGTTCCTGATTGTCTGTTGATCCTGGTGCCCAGACACCCGGAACGGTTTCAAGCAGCCTCAGATCTGAGTGCCCGCATGGGGTTTTCCGTACATGCCCACAGCCAGGATGACTTGTTAGGATCCGAGACTGCCGTCTATATCGGCGACTGCATGGGCCAGATGTTTACCTTCTACGCGGCTTCGGATATTGCTTTTGTCGGAGGCAGCCTGGTGCCGACCGGGGGGCACAACCTCCTGGAACCGGCCTCGCTCGGACTGCCGGTTATTGCCGGACCGCATCTTTTCAACTTCCAGGAAATATCCAGCCTGCTCAGCCAAGAAAACGGGCTTGTGATCATTCAAGACCCTGAAGCACTAGCTCAAACCCTGTATACTCTTTTTCAGGATCCAAAACATTCACGAGTCATGGGAAATAAGGCTCAAAACGTCGTCATTCAGAACAAGGGGGCGGTGAACAAGGTGCTTCAGGCCATAAAACCCTATGTGGACGGCCGTTGATGAGTTTGAACCACGAAGAATTATGCTCAATATCATCCTAGAACTACTAAGCTCGTTTCTTATCCGGCTCTCACCGGACCGGATAAAACGTATCGGTCGGACCACGGGCCGGATCATGTGGCATATCCTGCCTTCAAGACGGAGAATAGCCACCCGGGCCATCGAACTCCACCTGGGCAAGGATACGAAACAGGCCAAAGCCCTGGCCAAATCAAGCTTCAGACACTCCGGTGCCGCCTTTGCCGAACTCTTTGTGAACCGAGCCATCGATCACCGCTTTCTCCAGGAGCGCATAGAAATCGACGATCCCGACCTTCTTTTTCAAGCCTTGCAGGCCCAAAGACCCTTGATTCTGAGCACCGGGCACCTGGGTGCCTGGGAGCTTCTCTCAGGTGTCTTTTCCTTGATTCGCGGGGAGAAGCAGTGTCAGGTCGTGGTTCGCTACCCCAAGAGCCGGGCCTTGAGCCGCCTTCTGGATCATTTCCGCAAACACAGCGGCATGGACATGGTCCATAAGGATCAGGCCACAAAGAAAGTCTTACGGATCTTGAAAGAGAACGGTCTTTGCGGTTTCTTAGTGGATCAGAACTGCGGCCGGAGCAAGGCCGTCTTCCTCCCCTTTTTAAAAAAAACCGCGGCCGTGAACAAGGGCCCGGCCCTCCTGGCCCTACGTTCCAGGGCCCTTGTCCTGCCAGTCTTTCTTGTCAGGGAGACTGAGGGAAAATACAGGCTCATCACCCGTCCACCCCTTGACACCCTTGCTCTTTCCGGGAGTAAAGAAGAACAAGTCAAGAAAACAGCTGCTTTTTATACCAGGGCGGTGGAGGACATGGTTCATCTGTATCCGGAGCAGTGGTTCTGGATGCACAGGAGGTGGAAGACCAGACCCAGAGGGGAACAAACCGAGGAAGTCAGAATATTCTGATCCAACTTAGCTTTTTGTGAAATTTGGGCCTGGAGGCTTGGGGTCTCCAGTCTTTGTTGTAAAAACCAAAATTTGTACTGATATCCGGACTGCGCCTCCGGACACAATGTCTGGAGGCGCAAACAGAATATCAGGCCGCGAAGCCCTTTTCAAAATTGGGAACCACCTGCTTCTTGCGGCTCATGACCTTGTCCAGCCAGACCCTGTCGCCCTGTGGGGCCTTGCCGAAGGACTTCTCGACCACGGACGGATCATCCGAGACCAAAAGCATCTCCGAACCCTCCTTCATGATGTCGGTCAAGAGCAGAAAGACGCTGTGATAACTGCCTTCGTTCTTCAGCGCCTGGATGTCCCTGGCCAGGTCTTCCTTGACCGCATCCAGCAGGCTGAGATCGACCACTTCCAGCTGTCCGATACCGACCTTCTTGCCGCTCATGTCGAAATCCTTGTAGTCCCGCTTGACCAGTTCCCTGACCGGAGTGCCCTCGATGGCGGACTTGACCTTGAACATTTCAATGCCCAAAGCCTGAAGGTCATCCAGACCGGCGATCCTGGCCAGGGCGGTGGCGGCTTCCCTGTCCTGTTCCGTGCAGGTGGCGGACTTGAAGATAACGGTATCGCTCAGGATGGAGCAGGTCATGATCCCGGCGATGTTTTTGGGTATTTCCACCTTGAAGAAATCATACATGTTCTTGATCACCGTACAGGTGCAGCCCACCGGCCAGGTCCAGACCCAGATCGGGTTCGGAGTGGTCACATCGCCGACCTTGTGGTGGTCGACAATGCCCAGGATCTTGTCTTTATCAAGATTGTCCAGACTCTGGGCCAGATCGGAATGGTCCACCAGAAAAACCTGCTTGCCCGCGCCGTCAGTTAAAATTTCCGGGGCATCGAGCCCGAATTTGTCCAGAACAAACCTGGATTCGGGATTGATCTCCCCCTGGACAGCAGGCTTGGCCTCGACCCCGATTTTACTCTTCAGATCAGCCAGAGCAATAGATGCACAGACAGAATCCGTGTCCGGACTTTTATGACCCACTACAAACGCCGTCATTTCAGACCTCCTTGACTAAATTTTAAGATACTTTAGTGCCTTACCCTTGAATTATCTAAAATCACAATAATCAGGCCCCCTGGATTCCGGCCTCCGCCGGAATGACGGAATAGGTCAGAGGGCTATTTTCTTTTTCTTAACCGTGAACGGTGAACCGTGAACCGTGAACGTGGACCTTTTGGGTTGCGGGCGCAGTCCGCTTCAAAAGCATAGAGCTTTTCATAGAAAACTCAGGCCGCGGGGTTTGTGATTTTTAGCACAAGAGGAAAACCCTGACAAGGAAAATTTTCCCTCTTCATTCGCTTGCCCTGAAATAACTCAAGGAGTTCCTGCGAAGCAGGATTTCACCGGGGTGCCCATTCCGGATAGTCTTCCGCGGATACTTTGTTATTCCATTTTAAGGAATGAGTTTATTTTTGGAGATTCAGAACTCAAGAATCTCAGAAACCTTTTGACAGGATTTACAGGATATACAGGATGAGAAGAAAGATTTTTCGGCGTGCCGGATGCCCGCCGGAAAAGTCTCTCCTGCCGGAGGCGGTTTTCCTTGACCGCAGGCTTCCGGCATGCGGTCAAAGAAAAAATAATCCATCAAATCATGTTAATCCTGTCAAAAAATTCTTGGATAAGTCTTATCTTGTCTATTTTCTGAATAATCTTCGGCAAAGTAGTAGCGGAAGAGCAACCCATTCCGGTGATTCGTGGATATACTGATCCAATTTTGGTTTTATCAGCGGGAACCGATTGTTTCAGCATCAAAGAGGTTGATTTGGGTAAAAGCTTAGTTGGATCAGTACCAAAACTCTCCTGAATCCTTTTCAATTATATTCAAATGTGCGGCCGGACCGGCTTACAAGAAGAATAAGGCAACAGCCGTCACCGCGGCTACGCAGATCAAAAGCCCGTAGATCCTTTTCGAGCGCAGAGCGAGAAAACCTGCGGTCAGCCCCCCGCTCAAGAGATGAAACCAGGTCAGCTCCGGCAGGGCAGGGAAGCGGGACAGGGGGATGAGTTCCAGGACGACCAGAGTCGATCCCAGACAAAGAGCAAAGGCAAGCGAATTCACCCCGGCCGTCTTCAACACGCTTCCCAGAACGATCCCTTCGGGTTCATAGGCAAGGGACCCTTTTTGCACCTGGCGGATGGCCTTTTTGTAGTTTTTGTTCTCCCTTTTTCTGAACCAGATCTCCAGTTGGTGCATCAGGCTGGTCAGGGGCAGGGCCAGCAGGAGCAGGAGAAAAATATCCGCTGGTTGAGACAGGCCGAGATAATCCGCGGTCATGATCGTGAAAAAAGTGGCAAAAGTCTGCTGTGGAGGGATATAGGTCCCGGCCGGAAAGGTGTCCAGCCAGAAGAGTTCAAAAAAAACCGCTATCAGTACAGGCTCCTGCCAGTTAGAAGTCACAAAAGCCAGGAGGAGTCCAATAAAGACCGGTCTTTCGATGAAACCGAGATTAACGGCAAACCTGGACAGAGAAATCAGGCCAAAAAAAAACTACCGCTTGCGATGCACAATAAGAATTGGAAATCCATAATTTTACCAGATGGTTTTTACCTGCACCTGTCTGTTGGGCAGGCAGCGGAAATCAAGATGAACACCCTTCTCTTCGAAAAAACGCAAGCACTCGATATCTTCCCTGCTCAAGGCGATATGATCGCAAATCTGCTGTCTTCCCTGCCCGTAATGGATATTCCCGATATTGAGCGTCTTGAATTGCAACCCGCTTTGCAGGGCCTTCCGGGCATCGCTGCAGCAATCAAACATGACCAGAAAAGATCTCCCGTCTCCCTGCCACCAGTTTGCATTGAGGGTTTCCAGAACCTTGCCGACAGTTGAAAACAACAGCTTCACTCCTTTCGGAACGGCCAGTCCGATGATTTCCTGCTGCAATTCATCATGAGCCAGCTGATCGTTGGCCACCAGAATATGCCTGGCATTCAAATACGGCAACCAGTTTTCAACAATCTGGCCGTGTATGAGACGATTATCCACCCTGATCCAAAGTTTGGGCATGGGGCAATTACCTGCGCAGCATCATTTTTTCTTGCTACCGATCTTACGTTTCAAAACCTCTCCGGCCACCACGATCCCCTGTCGACCGGCGGATTTTGCCTCTGCGGCAATCTCGGATAGCGGGATGTGTCTGGAACCGAGTATTTTCAATAACATGGGCATATTGGCGCCGGTTATGACCTCAACGCGCGTCGTTCCCAGCAGGGACAAGCTCAGGTTGCTGGGAGTGCCGCCGAACATATCCGTGAGAATGATCACTCCGTCGCCGTTATCAACCGCCTTGACTGCGGATTCGATCTCTTCGATGATTGACTGCATGGATTTTGTGTGGCTTACAGAAATCGGCACACATCTCTCCTGGGTGCCGAGAATGCCTTCGGCAGCCCGGAGGAGTCCTTCACCGAAATCCGAATGGGCGACAAGCAAAACACCTACCATGTATAGAATACTCCCAGCCTGGTCCGGAAGAAGGTTCCAGGCTTACGGATGAAAAGGTTGCAGAGATTACAGAGGTTCACAGTTCACGGTTCACGGTTCACGGTTAAGAAAAAGGTCCATCCAGTGTTTGCGTACTTTCAGTTCTTCAGATGCCTCATTCTCTTATCCGTCATTCCGGCGCAGGCCGGAATCCAGTCAGACGATTGCCCGTCGTTCCGGCCTCCGCCGGAACAAAATGACGGAATTGATCCTGAAAACGCGACAAGATTATTCTATTTCCTCATTTCCAGCCCTTCAAACCCGAAACCCCTTCATCCCAGTTCCAAGTGCTTATGTTCAAGCGAGGAAAAGTAATGATTGTCCTTCAACACTGTATGGATTTGCCTGGCCACTGCGACCGATCTGTGTTTTCCCCCGGTACAGCCGAAAGCCAGGGTCATGCGATACCGGCCTTCCTTGACATACAAAGGTAAAACATAGAGCAGAAAATCCAAAAACTTATCCAAAAAATTCACCCCTGCTTCCGTCTCGAGCACATAGGCGGCTACCCGGGGATCGAGACCGGATAATTCTTTTAACCCTTCCACAAAATAAGGGTTCGGCAGAAAACGGAGATCAAAAACCAGATCCGCTTCCGGTGGAATGCCGTACTTGAATCCGAAGGAGACGATATGGACCCGTAATCCATGGGCCGGCTGGTTGAAATAAGACCACTGTTCCTGCAGGTATCGCCTGAGATCGTGGATGGAAAAATCGGACGTGTCCACCACCCGTTCAGCGTCTTCCAGCAATGAAGACAGAAGCTCTCTTTCCTTTTCCAGGGCCTTTTCAAGATTCAAATCCTGGGTTTCCAAGGGATGCGGCCGCCTTGTTTCGGCATATCGCCGCATGAGGACATCCATCCGGGCCTCGAGAAAAATAATCCGGGGCCGGATGCCCTTGGCCGACAACCAGTCTAAGGTTTCCTGCCACTGCTGGATGAAATCGTGCTGGCGGATATCCATCCCCAGAGCTAATCCCCTGAAATCAATAGGATTTTCCGAAGTGATCAAGCCTACCAGTCGAGTGACCATCCCGGCCGGAAGCCCATCCACACAAAAAAATCCCAGGTCCTCGAAGACATTCAGGGCGGTGCTCTTTCCCGAACCCGAAAGTCCGGTCAAAATAACCAATGGGAATTGAGAAACTGATGTAGCTGCCAAAAATGTTTTCCTTCAGCTCTGAACGTGAACCTCTGCAACCTCTATCCGCAACCCCTCTTGGACCTGCCTAGATCGACTCCAGGAGTTCCCGAAAGGCCTGAGGATGTTCGGACTCTACAAAGTCCCGGCGAAACCCGGGGTCTTTGAGCAGTCTCGATATCTGGGCCAGTATCCTCAGATGGAGCCCGGCCACATCCTCCGGGGCCAGGACCAAAAAGAATATATGGCAGGGCTTGGTATCCAGGGCGGCAAAATCCACCCCGTGTTCACTCCGGCCCACAATAACCACTATGCTTTTGAGTTCTTCCATCTTGCCGTGGGGAATGGCCACCCCGTCCCCGATTCCCGTACTACCGAGGTTTTCCCTCTCCAGGAGGATGGAATGGGCTTTTTTCAGGTCCAGTTCCTGGTTTTTTTCCTGTAACCTTTTCAGCATTTCAAAAAGAACACCGGACTTATCCTGTCCTTTCAGGTCATAAATAAACAAATCAGGATCTAAATATTCGGAAAGTTGCATAGCTTATATCCCTGGATCAATAAGACCAAAGTCACCGTTTTTCCTGGTGTAGACCACGTTCACCCTGTTTGTGCCCGCGTTGAAAAAGACCAGAAAATCATAATCTGACTTCTGGAGACGAGTCACCGCTTCTTCGACATCCATAGGTTTCGGTTCAAACATGTCGGTCTGGACCACTGCAGGGGCTTCCGATTCCGGGGCGGTTTCAGCACCGCTCACTGGAGAAGGAGCAAACTGATCGGGAGTGCTTCGTCTTTTCTCTTTCTGCTTGTCGCGTACCTTTTTCAGTTGCTTCTCGATCTTATCCAAAGCAACATCGATTGTTGAATACATGTCATTGGTTTCTTCCTGGGTGGATAGATGAATACTGTCGGCATCAAGGACAACTTCAGCCATTTGCCGAAATTTTTCAACCTCAAGGTTTATCCTGACACTGGCATTTTCAGGATTCCGGAGATGTTTTTCCAACTTCCCGAATCTGGAGGCTGCATAATTTTTCAAATGTTCCGAAGGGTCAAAACTCTTGAAGTTAAATTTGATTTCCATTTCCCCTCCTGGTTCGAGTTGAAACGCGATCTTGCCCTATCCAAATCAAGTCCTTCCCCGCCCTGGCCTTTTCAATGCTCCAGGATAACTGATCATTTCTTTTTCCGTTTTTTCGAAGAGGGAATCTGCAGTATATCCCTGTACTTGGCCACGGTTCGCCTGGCAATGCTCACATCAAGCATTTCCTTCAAATGCTTGGAAATCTTCTCATCGCTGAGGGGCCTTCCCCTGTCTACCTCTGTTATCAGGCCCTTGAGGGTCAATTTAATGCTTTCCGAAGAAATGTGCGAGCCATTGGCTGTTTCCAGACCGCTTCCAAAGAAAAATTTTAAATCAAGGATCCCAAAAGGGGTGGACACATATTTGCTGGTCGTGATCCGGCTGACTGTTGATTCATGGACCCCGACGGTCCCGGACACATCCTTGAGGACCATGGGTTTTAAAAAAGCCGGGCCTTTCAGAAAAAATTCGCGTTGATAATCCACTATGTATTCCAGGACCCGGTAAAGCGTCTTTTGCCGTTGCTGCAGGCTCTTGACGAGCCATTCGGCTTCCTGCAGCTTTTTTTTCAGGTATTCTGCAGCCTCCGGGTCCTGATCCTTTTCCAGATAAGAGGCATTGATCTGCAGATCCGGCAGGCCTTCATCATTGAGCAGGATCGTAAAGTCTTCGTCAACCTTGAATATATAGGCATCCGGACTGATATAGACCACATCGTCTTCACTGTACCCCATCCCCGGTCTGGGATCGAAACTTCTGATCGTATCGATACAGGCCTCTATCCTTCCAGGCTCCACATCAAAGGACTTCATGAGCTCCTTGACCCGGCCCTCTTCGATATCCGACAAATGGTTCTGGATAAGGCTATACAAAAGAGGATCTTCCAGTTCCTGAAACCTGGCCTGGACGGTAAGACATTCTTCCAGGGACCGTGCGGCTACTCCGACAGGATCGAAAAAATGGATGATTTCCAGGACCCGCTCCACTTCCTCGGAAGAGGCGCCGGTCTCCGTCCTGATCTCTTCAGGCGTGCTCTGCAGATAGCCATTTGAACCAAGATTGCCGATGATGACTTCTCCAATTTTTTTCTGCCTGGAATCCAGATTGGAAAGGGAGAGCTGCCAGTGGAGATGGCTTTCCAGGGAAGGCTTGCGGGAATACATGTTCTCCAGGGTCCCGGTGAGTTCGGGCAAATCCCGTTCCTTGGCATGTCTGGAAGTACTGGAAAAGACCCCCAGATAATCGTCCCATTCAGCGCTTTTCAGCAGATGTTTTTCCTGAACATCTATTCTCTGTATCCCGTCCGAGGGCTTCTTTTGGGCCTCCTGATCCTCGCCCCTGGTCTGAGCCTGTTTTTCTTCCAACAATGGATTTTCCAGCAAGGACTGCTGAATGCTTTCCGTCAACTCCAACCTGGACAGTTGCAACAGTTTAATGGCCTGTTGCAACTGCGGTGTCATGACCAGTTGTTGTATCAGCTTGAGATTCTGGGTAAATTGAAGACTCATATACTTACGGTCGTCTCGAATCGAGCTTGTGTTGGTTTGAAAATGCCGGCATCTTTTGTTTCACTACAGGGTGAACCCTTCACCAAGATAGCACTGTCTGGCCCTGGAATCACAAACAATTTCCTCCGGGGTGCCTTCCAGGATGATCCTGCCCTCGAAGACCAGGTAGACACGATCGCAAATCTGCATGGTCTCCCGTACATTGTGGTCTGAAATCAGGACGCCGATGCCCTTTTCCTTCAATCCATTGACAATACCCTGAATGTCGACTACTGCCAAGGGGTCTATACCGGCAAAAGGTTCATCCAGGAGAATAAATTTGGGATCCTGGATCAAGGACCTGGCTATTTCCAACCTCCGCCTTTCTCCACCTGAAAGCAACACCGCTTTCTGATCTTCGAGCTTTGCTATGCCGAGTTCCCGGAGCAGATTCCGAGTTTTTTTTTGTTTTTCCTTTCGGGCAATCCTGGTATATTCTATTATTATTTCAATGTTTTGCCTCACCGTTAACTTTTTAAAAACTGAGCTCTCCTGAGGCAGGTAGCTCAACCCGAACCTGGCCCTGTTGTGCAGGGGCCAGTCGCTTATCTCGATCTGATCAACGAAGATCCTGCCTCTATTCGGCTTGATGATCCCGACCAGCATGTAAAAGGTGGTTGTTTTGCCCGCCCCGTTTGGACCAAGCAGACCGACCACTTCGCCCTGTTTCAAGTTGAGCCCTACATCATTGACCACAACTTTCGTCCCGAAATGCTTGCTTAAGTTCTGGGCCGTTACCTGGGACATCACTCTTTATCCTCGGAAGGGTAGAAGACGGCGTTGACCCTCCCTCCTTCTTCGCTGAATATCTCGGCCCGATTCTCGTTGAGATAAAGGATGACTCGATCTCCCTCGATCTTGTTCAGTTCCTCCTTGATAAGGACGTTCCCTTCCAAAGTGATCACTTCCGATCCTGTCTGGTACACGGCCTTGTCACTCCAGGATTCCCGGCCATTCGTCTTTGTCCGAACCTCATCCCGGGCCACGATTCGTTCGATACCCGGGTTCTTCCCGGTCTGCTCTTTCTGCTCTTCAGCCAGAATAACACTCATCGTCCTGCACCAGAGTTCAAAATCCGGGCGGACCACATGGACCTGACCTACAAATTCAACCTCTCTGGAAGCCTGATTGTAAATCAGTTTCTGGGCCGTTATCCTGGTGGGTTGCTCACCGGATTGCCCCATGGTGAGCCCTTCAGCCGCGATAGCGGGAAAAGGGCCGCCCGCACAAAGAACCACCCCGAACATGATCAACAACAAAATGATTCTTTTCATTTTATTCATATTCACCACAAATAATTATATGTCAGCATTGCCAGAGGCAGGGCTGACATCTGTGCACTGTCCTCTGTCTTCTTCCAACTGCCCACTGACCACTCATATGAAACTTGATTTTTCTTTGTCCGTCACCCCGGCGTAGGCCGGGGTCCAGCTCTTAAATTTTCAGACTGGATTCCGGCTCCCGGATCGGGGTCCGGGATGACGTTCTTTTACCGGAATGACGGAGGGGGTGACTCAAAGTTTCTTCTTCACACTGCCCACTGACCCCTGTCCACTGTCTTCTCCCTCACTCCTCACTCTCTCACTCCCTCACTCTCTTCTCCTCACTCTCTTCTCCCAATAGCACCTCGACTTCATTCCAGAGGGTCAAGGTCTTGGCTTCAAGATCAAAGAGACCGCTTTGGCTTTTGGCCTGCATGTCAGGATGCTGTATATGGACATCCCCGTAAAACACCAATTCCCGGTAAGAATCGTCATATTCCATCCTGTCGGCCTGAATTCTTGTCTGTTCATACTCTGCCCTGACTCTGGGCCAGAGATGGATCGTTCCTTTTTTTCTATTCAGCCTGCCGTATAAAGAACTGACCTTGACCTTGGAATCATCTTCCGGCCTGAAAAAAACAAAATCCGGCCGGACGAGTCTGATCTTTTCCTTTTCTTTTTCGTAACTGCTTTTTTCCGCCTTGAGCTGCCAGGCCTTGCGCCCCTCGCTGCCGTGGGTCAGCTCGAAATCTTCCAGCTCCATTTCAACAGGCAGATCCGGGAATGAATCTTCTTCTTTCTGCTGCCGCCCAAAATTCCAGGCAAGAGCCCCCAGAACAAACCCGATCAGCACCAGGAAAAAGAGTTTTTTTCTTCTGCCTACAACGAAAGCCATTCCTGCCGAGCCTGTTCAAGGTCTCCCCTGGCGCTTAAAATAAAATTGACGGCTTCCCGGACGGCTCCCTTCCCACCTTCAAGAGTTGAGACCCAGAGACACATGGCCTGCACATCCGGCTGGGCATTGGCCACCGCCATGGGCAGGCCGACCCTGGACAACAGAGGACCATCCACCCAGTCGTCGCCAAGATAGGCCATTTGCTCAGGCAGCAAAGAATTTCTGCTGCAGATACCAGGCAACAACTCCTTCTTATTCCTGTAGCCGGCGTGATATTCCTCTATCCCCAACTCTTCCATCCTGGCCCGGACTGCGGTTGAATCCAGGCCGCTTATGATGCCGACCTTCAATCCGGCTTTCTGGGCCAGCTTGACCCCGAAGCCGTCGTGGACATGAAAGCGTTTGCAGATCTGCCCCCGGGAGTCATAATACAAACCGCCGTCCGTAAACACCCCGTCCACATCGCACAGCAGCATCTTCACCTTTCCGGCTCTCGTGAAAACATCCACCCTGTCACCCTGATTCATGCGCCACTCATATGAAACTTCACCTTATTATATGTCAGCTTTTCCATAGGCAAAGCGGACCCGGCTGATCGCCAGCAGTTCATGAAACAGTTCTTTGGTCCTGGACAGGGGCCACATATTGGGTCCGTCGCACAGGGCGGCTTCCGGGTCGGGATGGATTTCCATGAAAACAGCGTCGCAGCCTGCGGCTGTGGCTGCCCTGGCCAGCAGGGGGACGTACTCTCTCTGCCCGCCCGACCGATTCCCCTGTCCTCCAGGCAACTGCACCGAATGGGTAGCGTCAAAGACAACCGGGACCCCGAACTCTTTCATGATGGCCAGGGACCTGAAGTCAACCACCAGATTGTTATACCCGAAGCTCACCCCCCGCTCGGTCAGCCAGATGGAATCATTACCGGCCTGACGGATTTTGCGGACCACTTCCTGCATGTCCCAGGGAGCCAGGAACTGTCCTTTTTTCACATTGACCACGGCCCCGGTACCGGCAGCGGCCACAAGCAGGTCGGTCTGACGGGACAAAAAAGCCGGGATCTGCAAAACATCCACAACCCCGGCTACGACCTCTGCCTGCTCCGGAAGATGGATGTCGGTCAGAACCGGAAGTCCTGTTTCCAGCTTGATCTTCTCCAGCCAACGCAGCCCCTTTTCCAGTCCCGGTCCGCGAAAACTGTCGATGGACGATCGATTCGCCTTGTCAAATGAACTCTTGAAGACGACGACGCCCCCCAGTTCCTCCTTGAGTCCGGCCAGAAATTCCGCAGTCTTCATAGCCGGTTCAAGGCCCTCCAGGACACAGGGGCCGGCGATGAAGAAAAGCCCGGAACGGCTTGCGGTGAAAAGAGGGTTTGCAGACATATGTTTTGCTTTACTGGTTCCAGGTCCACGGCCTCCGGCTCGTAGAGCCTACACCTCGGAGAGTTCACGGTTGCAAGCCAAGAACAAAGAGTCAAGATATGAGCCTCAGGGTTCATGAATCAATGGTGTTTTACACGAGCTATCCTTTCTCTGTCATTTTGAAGTCAAATCAATTATTTCAATTACTTACTTGCCATTATCGGGAAGGCTTTACGAGGTCTGATTCTCCCGGGCCGCCTTGATAAAATCGCGAAACAGAGGATGGGCCTCCATGGGATTCGATTTGAACTCCGGATGAAACTGACAGCCGACGAACCAGGGGTGGTCCTCGACCTCGATGATCTCCACCAGGGTTTCATCTGGTGAACAGCCGCTTAAAACCATACCCTTGGCTTCGAAGCGTTCGGCATAGTCCTTGTTGAATTCATACCTGTGTCTGTGCCGTTCATGGATCAATTCCCGACCGTAGGCCGCTCTGGCCTTGCTGCCCTCCTGAAGCACGCAGGGATAGGAACCCAGACGCATGGTCCCCCCCTTGTCCGAAGAGGCGTCTCTCTTTTGCAGGCACTGATTGCGGACATCGTACCACTCGGTCATCAGATAGATGACCGGGTCGGGAGAATCGGGCACAAACTCCCCGGAGTTGGCCTTAGGAAGGTCAAGGACGTTCCGGGCAAACTCGATTACCGCACTGTGCAACCCCAGACAGATCCCGAAAAAAGGAATCTTCTCTCTCCTGGCATACCCGCTGGCCAGAATCTTCCCTTCAACGCCGCGGTACCCGAATCCACCCGGGACCAGAATCCCGTCCAGCTCCTTGAGTCTGGAATCCAGGTTCTCGGGGCTCAGTTCTTCTGCGTTGACGTAGACAAGCTCCACAGCCAGACGGTTGGCCACCCCGCCGTGGACCAGGGCCTCGTGCAGACTCTTGTAAGCTTCGGTCAGGTCGACATACTTGCCCACAATACCGATCCTGACCCTTCCCTCGGCGTTTTCCAGTCGATAAACCAGATCCCGCCAGTCGGACAGGTCCGGGTTTTTCGCCGGGAGCCGCAGCATGATGGCTATCTTCTGGTCCAGACCTTCCCGGTAGAAGGTCAGGGGCACCTTATAGATATTGTCCACATCCACCGCGGAAAAGACGGCGTCGTGCTCCACGCTGCAGAACAGGGCGATCTTGGCCTTGAGGTCCTCGGACAGCTCCACCTCGGAGCGGCAGAGGATGATATCCGGCTGGATGCCTATACTGCGAAGCTCCTTGACGCTGTGCTGGGTGGGTTTGGTCTTGAGCTCACCAGCGGCGCGCATATACGGCACCAGGGTCAGATGGATGTAGAGCACATTCTCCTTGCCCAGGTCGGAACGGAGCTGCCGGATGGCCTCCAGAAATGGCTGGCCCTCGATGTCTCCGACGGTTCCTCCGATTTCGATTATGGCCACGTCCTCGCCCTTTCGACCGACATCTCTGACCACTTTCTTTATTTCATCGGTCACATGGGGGATGACCTGGACCGTCCCCCCGAGATAATCCCCTCGCCTCTCCTTGTTGATGACGGAATTGTAGATGCTCCCCGAGGTATAGTTATTGTACTGGGCCATGGGCGCACCCAGGTATCTCTCATAATGACCGAGGTCCAGATCGGTTTCAGCCCCGTCATCCGTGACATAAACCTCTCCGTGTTGGAAAGGGTTCATGGTCCCCGGGTCGACATTGATATAGGGATCCAGCTTCTGGATCGTAACCTGCATGTTTCTGGACTTCAAAAGGGCGGCGATGGAGGCCGCAGCCAAGCCCTTGCCCAGAGACGACAAGACCCCTCCCGTCACAAAAATAAACTTTGTCTTCATAGCACCTGATAATAAATACTCTTGAAAAGAATGAAAAACTTGTCCAGCGACACTGATTGGGAAATTGAGGATACTGTGTTCGCCTGGAAAAGTCCATGATAGACCATCCGGAAAAAATTGAAAAAGAACACTGCAGGTTGACGACAGGTCTGGCAGGCCGTATTTTGAGTCTGCTGCCTCCATCAGGTTTGTGTCAATATACGCTTTGATTGTCAAGATTACCGGAGAAGACGATGCACCCTGTTCATACACTGGTCCTTACCGGATACGGAACCAACTGCGAGCGGGAAACCGCCTATGCCTGCAGGACCGCCGGGGCTGATAGCGTGGCCATTGCCCACTTTGCAGACCTGATCCAGGAATCCGTCCTGGTTTCCGATTACAATTTCCTGGTTTTTCCGGGGGGGTTTTTAGACGGGGACCACCTCGGCGCAGCTCAGGCCGCGGCCGTGAGATACCTCTACTCCGAGACGAAATCAGGACGGAATCTGCTCAAGCAGATCAAGGACGTTCACGACAGGGGCGGCCTGATCATGGGGATCTGCAACGGGTTTCAACTCCTGGCCAAACTGGGCCTTTTGCCTGCTTTGCACAACGCCTATTTCCAGCGGCAAGTCAGCCTGAGCTACAATGACTCCAGCAGATTTGAAGACCGCTGGGTCAACTTGCGCTGCAATCCCGGTTCACCTTGCGTGTTTACCAGAGGCACGGAGAGCTTCTTTCTTCCGGTCAGAAACGGCGAGGGCAAACTGATCGCCAAAGACGAAGCCACATTAGGATTGCTTGAAGCGGAAAATCTCATCTGTCTTCAATACAGCCATGCGGACGGCCGGGTCACCCAGGACTATCCCTTGAACCCCAACGGTTCGCCTTTGGGCATAGCCGGACTGACCGACCCATCCGGCCGCATCTTCGGATTGATGCCGCATCCGGAGGCCTTTAATCATTTCAGCAACCACCCCGGCTGGACCAGAGGCCAAAGAAAGACCATGGGCGCGGTCATGTTTCAAAACGGGATAGAATACCTCAAAAACCGAAATCTTCACCCCTGACCCCGCACTTAAAAAGCTGTGCAGGGGTGAAGATTTCAGAGCTCTTTCCAGTGAGCTGAAATTTGTACGAATTTTTGGACACATTAGTGTGACTTATCTGTACCTTGAGGTTTCAGGTGTCAGATTTTAAGGCATTGATATTGTAAATCTTTTCTTTTCCTGACACCCGA
>JAIPER010000244.1 GCA_021737115.1 Desulfohalobiaceae bacterium | reverse complement strand
ATCTTCAAGGCATCGAGCCCCAGCCGGGCAAACCAGGCCAGATACTTGACCAGACAGAGATCGTCGGCAGCCAGTATCGAAGAATAAAAACCTTCTTCCTCCAGGACCTCCCAGACCGGCTCGCCGGGCCTCTTGTACTCCTCCAGGGTCAGGGACAGTGGACGGTATCCGAACCGGCAGGGGTGGGTGCAGCTCCCCTGGTTGGCCGAACGCTCGTTCAAATAGGCGCTAAGCAGGCAACGCCCGGATATGGCCATGCACATCGCCCCGTGGACAAAGACCTCCAGCTCCATGGTCGGCATCGCCCTGCGGATAGCCCGGATCTCGGAGAGATCGAGTTCCCGGGCCAGATTGACCCGGCTGACGCCCTGTTCCTGCCAGAAGCGGACAGCTGCCGCGTTGCCGGTATTGGCCTGGGTACTGAGGTGGACCGGGATCCCGGGGATTCTCTTCCTGGCCAGGGCGAGCACCCCGGGATCGGCCAGGATCAGGCCATCCGGGGGATGAGCGGCCAGGCCGTCCAGACAGGCTTCGACGCTCTTCAGCTGGTCCTGCCGGGGCAGGACATTCAAACAGAAGTAGATCTTCCGGCCGAGGGACTTCGCTTCCTGCAGGGCCAGGGACAGCTCGTCCCGATTCACTCCCCGGGCCTTGGCCCGGAGATTGAGTTCAGGACCGCCGAGATACACGGCATCCGCCCCGTAAGTCAGCGCGGTCCGCATAAGCCGGAGGTCGCCGGCCGGAGCCAGGAGCTCGGGAAAACGCGGGACGGATTCATTCATCCCCGGTCACCCAGAGTCCCTCTCTTCTTCTCTTTTCCTTCATAAAGGCAAGCAGATCAGACGGAAGATCGAGATTGCCCTTGCCCTCGCCCAGCCGGACCCAGGGACGGCCCTCCCCGTGGAAATCGGATCCCCCGCTGACCAGGAGATCGAGTTCCCGGCAGAGATCAAGGAACATCCGGGTCTGCCCGGGACTGTGTTCAGAAGAAAGGGCCTCCAGTCCGTCCAGGCCAAGGTCCTTGAACCTCTGGATTTCCGGGCGCAATCGGTCCAAAGGCAGCTCCAGGGAATAGGGGTGGGCCAGAATAACGGTAGCCCCTTCCTGTTTCAGGATTCGAATGGCCTCCTCCGGCCCGAGCTTGTCCTTGGAAAAGTAGGCCAGTCCCTTTACCCCCAGGTACAGGTCAAAGGCCTCCTGGATGTCGGAAACCACCCCTTTTCGGACCAGGATCCTGGCCACATGCACCCGTCCGACACTGGCCGGTCCGGCCAGGTCTTTGACTTCCTTGTAATCTATATCTATACTATGCTCCTGCAGGGCATCGATAATTCTCTGATTTCTGACATGACGCCGCCTTTGCAGGTAGCCCATTTTTTCCAGAAGCAGGCTCGGGGTCTCCGGAAGCCACAAGCCGAGGATGTGCATGAATCCGGATGGATAGACAACACTCAACTCGCATCCGGGGATGACTTCCAGTCCGTATCGCCGGCCGGCAGCCATTGCCTCCGGCAATCCCTTTGTGGTATCGTGGTCAGTCAGGGCCAGGGCCTTCAGCCCGACCTCGACCCCTTTTTTGACCAGTTCGTCCGGGGACAGACTGCCGTCGGAAGCGCTGCTGTGGGTGTGGAGATCTATGCTGGACATATCCTAAAATTCCAGAGCCTTGCCTTCTTAGAAATGTGCCGAAAATCATGGTCTATACCAGAAGTTGGCATAAATTGCGCTTTTATCTGCCGGCGATGAAAACTTTCCTAAACATGGGAGACAGGAGACTTATTTTGGGCCAACTTCTGGTACTGTTTGATAAGTATAAGCAGATAAAGGCCACGATCGTAACTCCTTACGGGATCTGAAGTTGCCGGGCTGCTCAATTTTGTAACCCAAACCGAGACACTTGTCGACGAGGAAAAAAACATGGCTTTCAACAAAGATTTACTGGACATTCTGGCCTGTCCCAAATGCAAGGGCGATCTTGAACTAACGCAAAAAGAAGACGGGTTGATCTGTCATGCCTGTGAATTGGTCTACCCCATCCAGGAAGAAATCCCTGTCATGCTCATTGAAGAAGCCGTCTCCCTTGACAAATGGCCGCAAACAAACGCCGGCTGAAAATATTTGCAAAACAGGCTTGACACCTCTCTTTCTGTGCTTATTCTCTCATTTATATGTGAAACAACATTGTAGTTGCAAGGAGGTGTCTCCATGGTACTCGATTTTACAAATTTATATGATTTCCCGAGTAGCGTCGAACGAATGTTTGATGAATTCACCAACCCTCTCTCTATCAGCCAGAGAAGAATGGCCTATCCCCCGCTTAATGTGAATGAAACAGACGAAGCAATAATTGTTAGAGCGGAAATTCCTGGAATGAGCATCAAGGATATCGATCTTACTCTCACCGAAAGCAGTCTCGTTATTAAAGGTGAACGTAAAAACGAAGAGGGACGTTACTTTCGGCAGGAAAGACCGACTGGTTTTTTTCAACGAGTCATAAATCTGAATCTGAAAATCGACCGGGATAACATAAAGGCGACCATGAAAAACGGCCTCTTGAACATCTACCTGCCTAAGGCTGAAGAAGTAAAACCCAAGCAGATCAATATCAAGGTCGAGGGCTAGGGGGCATCATGAATAAAGAGAAAACACAGGAAAAAAGACAAGACATACCCGAAGTCAAACCTCCATCAGACATTATCCAGAAAAATGAAGGCTTCTATATCTTTATCGATATGCCGGGGGTCGGCAAGGACGATCTCAACATAGAAATGGACAACAAGACCCTCTTCGTGGATGCCTACTCCTCGTACCCTCTTGAACAAACCGGCACCATGATCGTCAATGAGTTCGGAAACGTTCATTATTCCCGCAAATTCACCCTGTCCGACGAAGTCGACAAGGAAGGGATCACAGCCAATATGACCAACGGACTTCTCAAGCTCCATCTCCCCAGGGCCAAGGAACTCCAGCCCAGAAAAATAGAAATCGAACAGGCCTGATAGCCGGCTTTCGCTCCCGGGCGCAACGTCCGGGGGCGAAAACCGGCTAATGGCATTCTGTGATGGATCTTCCCAAAGGCCGGACCGACCAAATTTTTCGATTAAAAAAATCAAACAGTTACGCGAAGTTTCACAAAAGGGGAACAATCGTGTCAAAAAAGAAACGTCCTCGGCCCGAAGATCTGAACCTGCCCTGCGTCGGGGTGGACACCCATGCCCACCTGGATCTCGATCCCCTTCATTCAGAGGTCGAGGCCTGCCTTGATCGGGCAGGGAAATCCGGGGTAGCGGCCGTGGGCAACGTCTTCCTCGGCTCCCGGGCCTATTCTGTCAACCGGGAACTCTTCAGTACCCATCCCCGGGTCTTCTTCATCCTGGGAGTCCATCCCCACGAGGCCAGCATCGTGGACTCAACCGAACTCGACGCCATCAACCAGGCCCTGGACCAGGACCCGAACATAAAAGCCATTGGCGAGATCGGACTCGACTTCCACTGGGACCGCTCCCCGCGGGACAGGCAGCGCTCCGCCTTTCAGGCCCAGCTGGATCTGGCCAGGGACAGGAATAAACCGGTGGTCATTCACTCCAGAGAGGCCGAAGAAGAGACCCTGGACATCCTGCTGGACATGGGCTTTCAGGACCGCCCTCTGCTCTGGCACTGCTTTGGCGGGGATTCATCCCTGGCCGAACAGATCCTGGCCCGGGGCTGGATGGTGTCCATCCCGGGGACAGTCACCTTTCCCAAGAGCCGGGCCCTTCAAGAGGCGGTCCGGGGAATCCCCCTTCAGCAAATGGTCCTGGAAACAGACTGCCCTTTTCTGGCCCCGGAACCATACCGCAGCAAACGCAACGAGCCTGCCTACAGCGTCTTCACCGCCCAAAAAATCGCCGAAGAACGGCAAGAACCCCTGACCGACATCTGGGAGCAGACCGGGCAAACTGCCAGGGAGTTTTTCGGTCTGGACGATGCGAAGTAGATGACAGTGCTGCCAGAGGCAGGACTGAAATATAATTAATTGGTTATTTGTTATTGGTTATTTTGCCTCTTCCCTATGCTCTTCTCTTCCCGACCTCCGACTTCTGACTACTGACCTCTGATCTCTTTCCCTCACTCCTCACTCCTCACTCCTCACTCCTCACTCTCTTCTCCTTACTCCTCACTGCTACCATTCCCGGCCAGCAATTGGTTGGCCTCGGCAAGCCGTTCACTGAGAGCGGTGATGATCCGCATGGCCATTTCCGGGTAGTCTTCCAGGACTCGGGGCAGGATATCGCCGGGATAGACCTCGAGGACCGACTCGCCGAGGGACCTGACCGAAGCAGTTCGCGGAGCCTTGCTGACCGCGGCCATCTCGCCGAAGAACTCACCGGGTTGCGCTATAACAGCCAGGACCTTGCCCTTCTTGGAGACCTCCAACCCCTCGGAGGCGGAGATGATCCGATACATTTCCGAGGTGTCCTCGTCCTCTTTGAGAACGTATTCACCAGGTCCGAAGGTTTGAATATCCCCGGCGAAAAAGGTCCCCTCTTCAGCCAGGCATCGTTTTTTCAAGAGTTCCCTGTGTCTCTCCAACTGCTGCGCCAGGCTCTCCAGAGAAATCCTGCCCAATTGGGGAGTCTGGTAAAAAATCTCCGGGATCTGCTCATGTCCGTAGGCTATCAACCGGGTCTCGGTCTCCGCCCGCACCGAATAAGGATAGCACAGCCCCGGGTTGTAGCATCCTTCCAGACCGAGGATGTGGATCGGTTCCAGTTCCATCAGCTTTTCTTTTCCATCCCAGAGGCTGACCCGTCCTCCCAGCAGATGGTAGACGGATTCGGCTCTGGCGCCCTGGATAAAAACGGACTCTCCGGAAGGATAGGTCACGATATTTTGCTTCATGTCACAAACACCTTTTCCAGATGGATTTCCTTAGACACCCCATCCAAGAACTCCTGGACCTCCTCCTGCCGGCCAGGGGCGTAGCTCAAATGCAGGACCGCCTCGTATTTATCGACCACGCTCAGCAGGGCCAGGTTGTCATAGCCCTCGAGGATAAACTTCAGATAGGCGATGTCCCTTCGCTTGACCCTGATATAGAGTCGTTCGGACCAGAGAGGGGCGGGACCTCCGCCCTGAGCCCCTTGAGAGGCGGACAAAACGGATGTGGCTGTATACTTACGGTCGTCATGAATTGAGGTTTTGCCTATTCGGAAATCCTGGCAACTGATGCTTGAAATTTCGGAACCTTGCAATGTATTTCTCCCGTAAGTATCTATATTTATACCAACTTCTGGTATAGCAGCCATCACAAGACCCTGGCTCCGTCTTCCGTCACCAGGACCATGTGTTCCCAGCGGACGCCTCCCCAATCCGGATAGTAGAGTCCGGGTTCAACGGTGATCACCATCCCTGGTTCCAGGATTCCGACGCTCTTGGGGCCGATTCCCGGGAATTCATGGGTTTCCAGGCCTATGCCGTGACCCAGGCCGTGGGTAAAATGTTTTTCCACGCCCCGCCCGGCAAAAAAATCATAGGCGACCCGGTAGAGATCCTTCAATTCCATCCCGGGACGAATGGCCTCTATGGCCAGCCGCTGGGCCTCCTGGACCTGTTCCAGGGTCCTTTTAAAAATATCGGAGGGCTCTTCCCCGTTCCAGAAACTCCTGGTCTGATCCGAACAGTACTCCTTCTTCCTCCCCCCCATGTCCATCAGGACCGGGAGGTTGTCCTCCAGGACCCTGGCCCCGGGGATGGAGTGCGGCAGGGCCCCGTTTGGCCCGAAGGCCACTATCGGAGCAAAGGCCAGCTCGCTGGCCCCGTTCTCTCTGAACATCTTTTCAGCTTCCCAGGCCAGCCCGGACTCGCTCACCCCGCTCAGGACAAACCCCTGGATACCGGAAAAAACCTCGT
>JAIPER010000243.1 GCA_021737115.1 Desulfohalobiaceae bacterium | reverse complement strand
ACGAACAGGTGACCCAGATCATCAATCCCTACGATGAACACTGCCTGACCGAAGCCGCCAGAATCCGCGACAACCATCCGGGAAGCGAGGTCATTTCCGTGACCCTCGGTCCGGAATCAGCCCGGGAAGTGCTCCGTTCGGCCCTGGCCATGGGGGCCGACCGGGGCATCCTGATCAAAAGCGATCACAGACACGACTCCATTCAGACGGCCAGGGCCCTGAAAGCGGCCATCGACAGGGACAAAACACCGGATATTGTGCTCATGGGCCGGGAATCCATCGACTCCTGCGGCATGCAGACCATGTTTCGCCTGGCCGCCCTGTATCAGATGCCGGTCATGTCCAATGTGGTCTATCTCAGCATTCAAAACGACAAAGCCCAGGTCACCGTAGAGGCCGGAGGAGGGTCCCGGTTCAAGTATGCCCTGGACCTGCCCTGTGTTCTTGGCGCTGGCAAGGGCTTGAACAAACCAAGATATCCCATGGTTCGGGACATCATGATGGCCAGGAAAAAAGAGATCGAAACTGTGGACTACGAAGATCTCGATCTCGGCCCTGCAGCCGGTTCCATGGAACTCGTCAGCCTCAAGCCTGTTTATCAAGACAGGACCCCACAGCCGATCAGCGGTGAAATCGATGAACAGATCGAAAAGCTGATTGCTGTTCTTGAGCAGGAAGCCAGAGTGATTTAATTCCATTTTGCGACCAAAATGATTTCGGCAACTGGTGTGTGATTCAGAGCCATAAGCCAATTGCAGATCGTCTTGATTGCAAAATGGAATAAGATACATTTTCCTTTGATCTGAAGCAGGTTTTGATAAATGCAAAAAGCGGGCGTTTTCATTGAAGAACAAAACGGGCGGGTCAAAGACTCTGTGTTGGGGGTTATCTCCTACCTTCGGCAAAAGGGCGTCTCTGTCTGCGCCTTTGCCTTTCCCCCTGCACCTGGAGCGTTCACCCAGCAGCTCGGTCGTTATGGCGTGGAGACCGTCTATGAGATCACTCTTGAAACGGATTCTCTTAGCACTGATCCCCAGGTCCGGATACAGGCCCTGGCCCAAGCCATGCAGGCCTCAGAAGTCAGCTCCCTCTTCGGCCTGACCAGTCCCACGGGTAGAGATCTCCTGCCCAGGCTGGCGGCCATCTATGATGCACCACTGGTCATGGACTGCACGCAAGTCGACCTTGACAGCAAGGTCGCAATAACTTCGATGTATTCAGGCAAGACCGAAGCCATGATCCGGGCCGAGGGAGAAAAACTGTTTTTCGGGATGCGCCCCAATCACCACCACAAGACGCCGAGTCCGGAAGCGCCCGAAGTCGTTGCATTTCAGCCGGAGGTCACGACCGCAACCGGAATCGAATACCAGGAGACTGAGGTCCTAACAGACCGGGGAGTCGATTTGACTGAAGCCAAGGTGATTATATCCGGTGGCCGGGGGCTCAAGAACGGTGATAATTTTCAGATCCTCTTCGACCTCGCCAGGGAACTGGAGGCCGGGGTGGGGGCCTCGCGGGTGGCTGTCGACGAAGGATGGGTTCCCTACACCATGCAGGTCGGTCAGACAGGAGTCAAGGTCAATCCCCTGGTGTACATCGCCTGCGGCATCTCCGGTTCTGTGCAGCATTTTGCCGGAATGCAGAGCTCCGGGTTGATCATCGCCATCAACAAAGATCCCAAGGCCCCGATAGTCGCCAAATCCGACTATTACCTCCTGAGGGACCTTTTCGAGGTTATTCCCAGGCTCACGGAAAAACTGAAAGCCCGTCAGGTGCACGGAAAAATGATGTCGATGGCTCTCAAAAAACTCACCAATTTTTCAACTTGACAAATCATGATATGTTAGATAGTAAGTATTATGTAGTGTAATGTTTTAGTAATGGATATTGTCTGGATTATAATCTATCTAAATTGAGATATGGGTAGTCCTCCGTTAATACTTTGAGAATTGCTCATAAAAAAAATCAAGAAAAAAGAATGTTGTCCACGAATGCTCACGAATGGGCACGAATGAAGAAAGATATTTTCCAGCCTGCTGATCGCAGGCAGGAAGGCTTCATCCCGCTGTCGCGGGGAAAGAGCTCAACCGCAGGTGATTAACCTTTCTTCAGGACGATCAGGCCTGTAGAAATTAGTGAAAATTCGTGAAGATTAGTGGATAAAAAACCTTCTGCATTCCCTTCAGCATAGAAACTTGCGGTTTTCAAAGTATAAGCGGATGAGCACCGAGATATGCCAGGAAGCAAGATTCATCGCATACGAGAAAAAATTTTATCAAGACACTATGATATGTCGGCTCATGCGATGGAAGAAATGGCAGAAGACGGATTAGACATAGAAGACATTGAACAAGCCATTCTAAAAGGGCAAATTTCCAGAATTCAACGAGATGATCCAAGAGGGACCAAATATGTTATCCGAGGAATTGGCTTAGATGGGCTCTCACCCATTGGAATTGTTGGCCGTTTCACCGGCACTGGTCGTTATTTGATAATCACAGTTTATAAGATATATCTTATAGAGGATTAATAATTATGTATGGATATCAATGTGAATACTGCGGAGGAGAAGTAAAACCAAGACAGGTTGAACGTGAAGCATTTAAGCATAAAAATGGCTTTGTTATTTTAGAAAAAATTACGGTTGGCGTTTGTGATGAATGTGGAAATCGGTATTATAGTGCGGATATACTGCACACTGTTCATAACATTGCCACTGGTAAGAAAAAACCAGAACGAACAGAGAAGATTCCCGTTGCTCATTTGGAACCACAAGTGCAGCTTTAAGTCAACCTTTGTGTGTATAATTTTTGATGTCAAACCAAGGGCTTATAACAATTTTAGTGCCATGTTTAGGAGAGCTTTTTAAGTAGAAAATGATGGCAGCGTCTCAAAAAAAGATCACCTTGAACATCCCCGTGCGCTTTCGGGATATCGACTCCATGGGGCATGTGAACAACGCGGTTTTCTTCACTTACTTCGAGGAAGGGCGGAAAGCTTTTATCCACGAGCTCTTCGGACTTGAGCGGCCCAGTGATTTTCAGTTCATCCTGGCCCACGTCAGCTGCGATTACCTCCGGCCGATCAAACTCAATGACAAACCCACTCTTCAGACCTGGATCAGCTCGATCGGAACCAAGCGTTTCGACATGCAGTATGTCCTAGTGGACAGCAGCAACGACAACATGATGTATGCCCGGGGGCAATCCATCCAGGTCTACTACGACTATCAACAGAACCAGTCCAAACCCATCCCGGATGATATCCGGGAACGGCTCATAGCGTATCAAATTGAAAAATAAAAAAATGGCCTTTTTTGGTCAAAAACCGGAAAAAGGCCATTTTTTGGATACTGATCCCTCTTTCATTCCCCGGATTTCCCTCCGCGATTCTGCCTCTCCCTCCAGGCCTCCTGCAGCCTGGCTTTGATCTCGCCCCACTCCTCCTTGTTGAATCTGCCCTGGCGGTACATTTCCTTGACTTCCCCGGTCAATGAATCCAGATCGTAGGTCCGGTCCGAGAGCCCTTTTTTCTTGAGTAGTTCGCTCACTCGAACGACCGCCTTGTCCCCGGCGACCCTGGCCCATTTGTCACCGTAGCGGGCCGCCACCTGAGAGACAGCCTTGAAGATGATCCTTTTACTCATACTACTTACCCTTTTCGGGTTTGAGGCCGTTCTCGAGATCCTTTTCCAGTTTCTCCAGCATCTTTTTGGACAGCTCCAATATCCGGTTGAGACTCTTTTTGACTGTTTCCTCTGCAGATTCCTCGAGCGATTTGTCCGACTCTTCACCAAGCTTGGAGAGGTTTTCCAGTGATGCGTTCAGATAATCGAGCAGATGCTTCAGATCCGTCTTCAACTCGCGGATGTCCTGGCTATGCTGCTTTTGCAGTTGGTCAAGTCTTTTCTGAAGGTTATCGACTTGGCTTTGCAGGGTATCCACTGTGCCTTCGAGAGAACGAAATCTTTCTTTGCTTTCTGGAGTGGAACAAGCCGGCAAAAGCAGCAGGAAAACCAGACCAAAGAAAAAATAGGTTCCATACTGATCCAATTTTGGCTTTATCGACTGTTGCATCTTATCACCTGACTTCAATGGCTGTTATTCTCAAAATTCGATGCTCATCCGCTTATACTTTGAAAACCGCAAGTTTCTAAACCGAAGGGAATGCAGAAGGTTTTTATCCACTAATCTCCACGAATTTTCACTAAAGGTTAATCATCTGCGGTGAAGCTCTTTCCCCGCGACAGCGGGATGAAGCCTTCCTGCCTGCGATCAGCAGGCTGGAAAATATCTTTCTTCATTCGTGCCCATTCGTGAGCATTCGTGGAAGACATTCTTTTTTCTTGATTTTTTTTATGAGTAATTCTCAAAGTATTAATGGAGGACTACCGCTTCCTCCAACATGGCCCAAAAACCACTCTTCTCCTTTTGCTCTCTCCGTGACCTCTGCGGCTCAAGCGAGTCTTCGAGCGGGCGCGGAACCTATTTCTTCAATCTTTCAGTCTCTTTAAACGCTAATGCGTCCCCTGCAGATACGCAACCGCCTGCTCCAGACCGGCGATGTTCAGCTCGAACATGGGAAAGATCTCTCGTATCTTCATCAAAGTCATGGTGTAGGGCCAGTGGCCGGCCATCTTGGGATTCAGCCAGACTGAGTAGGGAAAAGTCTCGGCTATGGCCTGCAGCCGTTCCAGGCTTGGCTGGCCGGACTTGTCCTCGATGTGGATGGAACCGTCCGTGGCCATGAGTTCATAGGGGGCCATGCTGGCGTCGCCAACGATGATGAGCCTGGTTTCCGGGTCCAGCCTGAGCAGGTCGTCAACCTTGTATGGCTTCCGGATCCTGGGGGGATCTTCCCAGAGCACGTCGTAGATGGTGTTGTGGAAAAAGTAGGTCTTGATGTCCTTGAACTGGGACCTGGCATAGGAGAACAGGGTCTGGACGATCTCCACGTACGGATCCATGGACCAGCCACCGTTGTCGATGGCCAGAACGACCTTGAGTTTGTCCCGGAGCCTGCGGTCATAGGCGATCTCGATCTCGCCGCCGTTCTTCATGGTTTTGCGGATGGTCTCGTCGATATTGACCTCGTCCCTGGGGCCGACCGGGAGGAGATTCTTCAGATGCTTCAAGGCCTCTCCCACCTGGGCTTGGGTCAGGGGATGGTCCCAGGAATAATCCCGGTAGCGTCTGTCCATGGCCACCTTGACCGCGGACTGCCTCCCGGAGACGCCGCCGACCCGCATTCCGTCAGGATGGTACCCGGAGTGCCCGACCGGCGAAGTGCCCCCGGTGCCGATCCACTTCTGCCCGCCGTGATGCTCCCCGGACTGCTCCTTGAGCCGATCCATGAAATACTGGACCAGTTCTTCCGGGGACATCTTCTGCAGTTGCTCCTCATCGATGCCCAGGACATCGGCCAGCTGCTTTGGATCCTTCAGCCAGTCCCGAAGCAGGGTCCTGACCGTGTCCTCCAGCTCTATCCCTTCCGGCAGTTCCAGGTCCTGTCCCTGAAAATAGTGGGCAAAGATCCGGTCGTAAAGATCGAAGTGCCGCTCGGACTTGACCAGGATGGACCTGGCTGCGGTGTAGAACTCGTTGATCGTGCCGATCAACCCCGTCTGCAGGGCCTTCTGCAGCCTGAGAAAGGCCGTTGGGGTCACCCCTATGCCGTGTTCGCGCATGAGATAAAAAAAATTGACAAACATAATAACTTCGGACTTCCTACTGTCTTTCCAATAATGGAACTTAACTGCTTAAAAAAGGTGTTGAAAAGTCAGTTTTGATAATGAAGAATAAGTCTTTCTGGTAACGATTTTGGATCAAAATCGAAAATTTTCTTGGTTCTTGCTGCCCTTGTTGCCTCTTATCTATCAACCAAGTGCAATTAGTTT
>JAIPER010000242.1 GCA_021737115.1 Desulfohalobiaceae bacterium | reverse complement strand
GACCAGGGCTTCTTCCTGCCTGCTGTTTTTCAGATGCACCCGCCGGGGAACCATCCGTTCACCGATCCGGTCGTATTCAGAAAAGCGCATCCTCCAAGTTGTTCCGCGTCCGCCCTGAATTTCCCGGGGAAGTCCCGCTCTGTCCAGAACCAGGCTTGTGATCCGCTTGTTCGTGTCGAAGGTGTACCGATATCCCTTGCCCTGGACCAACTCTGCGCTTTCATAATGGCCGGGGATGACCTCCGGCCACTGACCGGAGAAAAAAAAGAGCAGTTCCTGAATATCGAAGGGAGAGGTAAAGCCCATCCTGCGCACCCCGACCCGGGAATCGGGATGGGTGTAAGCCCTCTCCCGGCTCGGCACATAGCCCAGCCATTGGCCTTCTCCCACCCGCCACATGGCGAAGGTCCGGCCGAACCCGGCCTTGAGATTCAAACGAAGCGGAAGGGAGTAGTTTCCCCAGAGTTCAACACCGATACGCTGGCTCTCTTTCTTGGAAAAAAGGTGGAGGCTGGCCTTCAGCCTGCACCCGTTGTCCGTCAATGGAGGAAGAGAGCGCACCTTTTGAAAGCGAGCCCAGATCTCCTGAACAGAGAGTTCCGGCAGGGAAGGCTCCTCGACCCCGGCCCTGTACCCGCAGCCGGACATCAGGCTGCCGGCCAGAGACAAGAACAGAGCGCCAATAATTGTGCCCCGGCGAAACCTCCCGAACTGAGCCATGGTCCGTTTCAACAATCACATCCCCAGGAGCTTTTGCTCCAATTGCTTTTTGTTCTCAGCCCCCAGCTCGAGCGCCTTTCGATACCCTTGTCTGGCTTCGTCCGTCTTTCCGAGTTTTCTAGCGATCTCGGCATAGTGTTCCCAGATGACCGGATCCTTGGCCGCGGCTGCCAAAGCTGAAGAGATAACCTCCCAGGCCTTTTCGAAGTCCTCTTGCTGGTAATAGTACCAGGCCAGGGAATCCAGGTAATAGCCATTGTTCGGGTCCTTATCCAGGGCCTCGCTGATCAGCTCAAAAGCCCGCTGCATGTCCTGTCCTGTCTCGACCAGGGTATACCCGATAAAATTCATGGCCGGAGCATGTCCGGGGTCGATCTCCAGAACCCGCTCCATCAGCTCCAGGGCCTTTTGCCGCTGGCCGAGTTCGTACTCCAGGACCCCGGCCTGGAAATGGACTCGTAGACTGTTCTCAAACCTTTTTTGAGCCTGCCGCAAAACCGCCAAAGCCTGTTCCGGCCGGCCCTGCGATTTCAGAATCTCACTCTGAAGCAGCCAGAATCGTTCCTGGTCCGGAAACAACTCCTGTCCCTGCCCCGCGGTTGCAACGGCCTGCTGCAGGTCCCCCCGTTCCCAAAACAGCCTGGATTTCAGACTCAGGACCTGGGCATACATTTTTTGACCCGGTTCGATCTCATCCAGGAGCTGCAAGGCCTGGTCCAGATCTTTTCCCCCTTTGGAGAGGGTCAAGGCCTTATAGAATTTTCCCTGCGGGGACTTCAGGATTTTTTCATCAAACACCTCAAAAAATCGCAGGGCCTGGTCAGTAAATTCGTTCTGCAGAAACAGGGCCAGGGCCCGCAGCAAAAAATCCTGCTCAGCCGGTCCCTTCTGGACGAGCTTGAACCCTTTTTCCGGGTTGTTCAACTTCAGGTTCAACTCGATGAGCCTGAGGTAAATCTCCTTATTGGAGGCATCCAGTTCCAGGAGTCTGGTATAGGCCTTCTCGGCTGCGACATAATCCCTGGCCAGTTCGTGCTGATAGCCCAGTTCAGCCCAGGCCTTGACGAATGTGGGTTTTAAGCTGGTGGCCTCTTTGAGGTGCGCAATGGTCAACTCCCGTTTATCCAGGGCGGAATAGACTTGGGCCAGCAGGTAATGTTCGTCCGCGGTCCAGTCTGCTTCAGGGATGTTTTTGATGACGGCTTTTGCTTTACGATACTCCTTCATGTCGAGATACAATCTGGCCAGGTGTCTCAGACCGGTTGTATCCCGGGGATGGTCGGCAATGTACTGGTTCAGGATCTCCAGGGCCTTTTGTTTTTGCCCTCTGTCCTGATACATCCGGCTCAAGGTCAGAGTCAGGCTACGATTTGCCGGAAATTTTTCCAGCCCGGCCAGAAGAGCGGCTTCGACCTTGGAATATTGCTCCAGCCGCCAATACAGGGTCGCCTGTTCCAGGTAGAGCTCCGGGCTGGGATCCCTTTCCAGGGCTTTGGCCAGGGCTTGTCCGGCGGATTGTGGCTGGTCCTTTTGCAGGAAATCTCTGAACTTCAAATAGAAAAAAGCTGCTTCTGCCCGGGGGGACATTTCCGGGGCCTCTGCCTGGACCAGGTTGTTGGCTGCGGGCGGAGAGGCGCAGCCCAGGAATATAAGCAGAAAGCAGAGCAGACCCCCCCAAAAGAAAAGTAGAGCCATGTTCCGGTCCAAAGCCTTCTCGGTCTGTTGCTCGTTTTCATGCTGTCGTCTCATCCCGGCCTGCTTTTTGGTTCGATTACGTTTACTGTTTTCCGCTTTTCCCTGGAGTCAGGCTGGACCCAGGAGAACCGGTCATTTGTTTTCCTGGTCCAGTCTGCGATAGATATACCCTCCAAGCTCAAGACCGATATCAATGAATTCCGGACCGTAGATCCTGCCGATTCTGGTCCTGAAGGTATCGGATATGGAGCGGACAAATCCCAGTCCCGCGGGAAAACGGGCCTTTATTTTTTCCAGGGGCCATTCCAGGTAATCACAGATCTCCCAGAGGGTGGTCACAAAATTATCCGGACCCCATCGAAACTTATCGGCGTCATACAAGGCCCCGCCAAGGGTATCCGTGGAGGGGTCGGGAGATTTCTGGACAGTCTTGAAGGCCTCATGATTGGCAATGGCAAAGGCGATCATCTCCCGGTCGGCAGAGGAGAGGGGATAGTCGGCCAGAATGGTGTAGCTGAGTTCGGCTCCCTGCCTGGCATGGTCACCTTGAAGCCGGCAGATGTCATGCATCAGGCCGGCCAGCTGGGCCAGAACAGACAGATGACGTGCCTGAGTCAGTCCCCAGCCCGAGGTCTCCCCCAGGACAATGGCCCCGGATTCGATGGCCACTTTTTTGCTGTGCTCCACGCCATGGCCGAAGTCATCATTCAAAAAAGGGATGACATCCTCCCGACAGCGCAGGATAAGAGAGTTGCCGAAAAAGAGCTCCTTGGAGTATCGGAGCTCCTGCTGGTAATGATCGTAAAACAAAGGGCGCTTCTGATTGCTCAGGTCCTTGGCCTCTTGTTGCATTTGCCGTATAATATCACTCATCGCTTATCCAGTCCTGAGAAAAATCGGAGATGGAAGAAGACAGCTGCCCTTTGAGTTTCTCCAGCAGCCGATTCTCAATTTGTCTGACCCGTTCCCGGGTGATCCCGTATTTTGCGCCGATCTCCCGCAAGGTGACCGGTGAAGAAGTCATGAGCCTGGAAAGCAGGATATCCTTTTCTTTTTCGTTCAGTTCAGGGAGGATGGTCTTTAACTGGGAATGGAGAATATCCCCCACCTCTGCCCGGGCCAATCGGTCTTCAGGGCTGGCCTCCAGGGCCGGGAGCATATCCATCCTCGTGGCCGAGCTCTCCTCCCCGAAAGGGGCGTCCAGGGACAGATCCGCCTGACCCATGCGCATGGCCATTTCCGAGACTTCTTCCTGGCTGACCTCGAGATTTCTGGAAATGGTTTCGATATCCGGATCATAGCCTAAATTTTCCAGCCTCTTTTTTTCCTTGCCCAAATTGTAGAAGAGTTTCCTCTGGGACTGGGTGGTCCCGATCTTGACCATGCGCCAGTTGTCCATGATAAACTTGAGGATGTAGGCCTTGATCCAGAAGGCGGCATAGTAGGAAAACTTGATCCCCCGTTCCGGATCGAATTTCTGGACGGCTTTCATCAAACCGATATTGCCTTCCTGAATGAGTTCCAGGACATTTTTCATCCATCTGCGCTGAAACTCCATGGCGATCTTGACCACCAGCCGCAGATGGGAAGAAACAAGCCTGAAGGCCGCATCCTGATCGTTCTCTTCCCGGACTCGTCTGGCCAGTTCAAATTCTTCTTCGGGTTTCAGGGTGGTAAATTTATTGATTTCCCGAAAATAAAGCTGTAGGGCGTCCTGGGTAGACAACTCCCTTTTGACGCTTGGAATGGGCAGGAGTTTCTCCGGGGATGGAGCAGAGTCCTGTTCCGTGGTTCCTTTTTCTGGGAGATCATCCCTTTCGACTGCTTCTGAGACTTCCCCGGAAGCATTTTCCTGACTTGGTATTTTTTTCTCTGTTTTTTTCTCTGTCATATGAGTATACGCGGTCCTGGGCTGCCCATGGACAAACTAAGCAAACCCGTCTATAAATTCAAGTTTAAAGATTTTATTTGTCATTTTCAATCTTTTTCCCTATAAAATCCAAATTCAAACGGACAGGAGGTTACTGTGGGTCCGATCTGTCTGAGAAAGGCCAATATCCAGGATGTACCGGCCATCCACGGATTGTTGATGCAAAATTCCCAACTGGGGTTGCTGCTGCCCCGCTCTTACAGCGACCTCTACAGCCATCTCAGGGATTTTTTTGTGCTTGACGTCTCGAATGAAAAAGCCATCCTCGGCTGCTGCGCACTGAGCATCACCTGGAAAAATCTGGCAGAAATCAGGTCACTCGTGGTGGCCACTTCCCTGGAGCGGCAAGGCTGGGGACGGCGCCTTGTGGAGACTTCTTTGAGCGAAGCCTTGACATTAGGGATATATAGAGTGTTTACTCTCACCTACCAGATAAATTTTTTCGCAAAAAACGGATTCGAGGAAGTGGGAAAGGAAAATCTGCCCCAGAAGGTCTGGGCCGAGTGTCTCCATTGCCCCAAGTACCCCGACTGCTGCGATGAAGTGGCCATGATTCACCACCTGTAAAAAATTGGAAACTGAGGGCGGACATATGAGTGAATTGCGAGAAGTCTTTTCCCGGGAAGAGATCCAAACCACCATCTCACAACTCGCTGCAAAGATAAATCATCATTATCAGGACTGCTCCGAACCGGTGGTTGCCGTCTGCGTCCTCAAGGGAGCGGTCGTCTTTTTCTCGGACCTCATCCGCAACCTCCGCTTCGATCTCGAAGTCGATTTCGTCCGCCTGGCCAGTTACGGCAAGGAGACCTTTCGAGGGGAAAAAGTAATTTTTTCCAAAGACATGGAGATACCAATCGCCGACAAACACGTGCTCATTGTTGAAGACATCGTTGATACCGGGACAACCGTCAATTACCTGGCCAGGGTACTGGCCACCCGGAGACCCAAAAGCGTAAAAATCTGTACCCTGGTCCAAAAGCTTGCCAGGCGTGAAATCCAACTGAACGTCGACTTCTATGGATTCGAACTGGACCGGGGGTTCATCGTTGGGTATGGCCTTGATTTTGCAGAACAATATCGCAATTTGCCAAATATCTGTGAACTTGTAGAATGATCCAGATACACACGTGGCGATTGAAAGTTAAAAGGAGCAGTGCCCACCATGATCATTTCCTGTCCTCAGTGCGGGACAAAATACAAACTCGCGGACCATCGCATCAAGCCCGGGGGAAGCAAAGTCCGCTGCTCTCATTGCAAGTTTGTCTTTCTCTATCCCCCTCCGACTGAAGGCGATTCCCAAATTGCGGCCGACCCCGGGTCAGCCGCCGAACCTTCTGGACCGGAATCTCCCCGGCTCCCCGTTCCGGAAACCGCCAGTAAACGGAAGCCGATTTTCCTGCTCTTGCCCCTGCTCCTGGTGGTCCTCCTGGCGGCTGCTTACCTGTATTACCCGCAGCTAAAGGCTGTCCTGCCCTTTCTGAGCGAATCCTCTTCACCAACAGACCTCTCCCGGAAAACCGAGGACCCCCTTCCGGATCTGAGCCGGATAACCTTC
>JAIPER010000241.1 GCA_021737115.1 Desulfohalobiaceae bacterium | reverse complement strand
AGATGGTCATGCCCGGGGACAATTCAACTTTTGATGTCGAGCTTATCGTGCCCATCGCCATGGAACAGGGGGTGCGGTTCGCCATACGTGAAGGCGGCCGGACGGTTGGCGCCGGCGTGGTTTCGGAAATTACGGAGTAGGAGTAGACAATGGTCACCATGAACAGCGCCAGGATCAGAATCAAACTGAAGGCATACGACTACCGACTGCTGGATAAGGCGGTTTCCGAGATAGTCGACTCAGCCCACAATACCGGGGCGACTATCGCCGGGCCTATCCCGCTGCCCACACGGATCCGCAAGGTCACGGTCAATAAGTCGGTCCATGTGGACAAGAAATCCAGAGATCAATTCGAGATGAGAATCCACAAGCGGCTCATGGATCTGCTGGAACCGACCCAACAGACCGTGGATGCGCTGGGCAAGCTGAGCCTGCCGGCCGGTGTGGACGTAGAGATAAAGCTCTAATATCCAATTTTCTCCCCCGGAGCACGCTCCGGGGGAGAAAATTGGAACATGCAAAAACGATATGAGGCAGTTATGAACAGTCAAGGCTTAATCGGGCAGAAAATAGGGATGACCACCATCTTTGTCGACGACGGCCGGGCGGTGCCGGTCACGGTGGTCAAGACGGGGCCGTGTCCCGTAATCCAGGTCAAAGATGAGGCCCGGGACGGGTATCAGGCCTTGCAGCTCGGCTTTGAGCAGCTTCCGGAGCGGAAGGTGAACAAGCCCCAGCAGGGTCACCAGAGCAAGGCGGGGAAAGGATATTTTCGCAAGCTCGTGGAGTTTCGCCAGGCAGACAATAAAGAGCATGAAGTCGGCCAGGAACTTGACTGCGAACTGTTCCACGTGGGCGAGCGGGTGAAGATCACCGGCACCTCCAAGGGCAAAGGGTTTGCCGGGGTCATGAAGCGCTGGAACTTCGGCGGATCGCCGTCATCCCACGGGCACCACAAGGTCCATCGGGCCCCCGGGGCCATCGGACAATGCGCCTACCCGGCCAAGGTCTTTAAAGGCAAGAAGATGCCGGGGCAGATGGGGAATAAACGGGTAACCATTCCCAATGCCGAGATTGTCGATATCAGGAAAGAGGACAATCTCATTTTGTTGCGCGGTCAGGTCCCCGGGGCCAAGAATTCCTTGATAATGATTTGTAAGAAAGGGTAAGGGCAGAGTGTATGGCTGTTGTCAGAGATCAGGAAAACAACCAGGTTGGTGAGATCGAACTGGTCGAGGAGATTTTCGGGGTTGAGGTCAAGCCGGAAGTCCTGCACCAGGTCGTGAAGGCTCATCTCGCTGCGAAAAGAGTGGGCACGGCAAGCTGTAAAACCAGATCGAACATCCGGGGGGGCGGGGCCAAACCCTGGAGGCAGAAAGGCACGGGCCGGGCCAGAGCCGGAACCCGTCGCTCGCCGCTCTGGAATGGAGGCGCCGTGACCCATGGCCCGACTCCGCGCAGTTATCAGCTCAAAGTCAACAAGAAATTGAAAAAGGCCGCTTTAAAGATGGCCCTGTCCGGAAAACTCATGGACCAGAGCCTGCTTATTCTTGACGAAATCCGGCTCGACCGGCCGAAGACCAGAGACTTTCTCGAGGTAAAAAATAAGCTTGCTCTGAAAAAAGCCTTGATTGTTTTGCCGAAACAAGATAACAATGTTGAGTTGGCGACACGGAATGTTCCTGGAATCAACGTGATTGAGCAGAGCAATTTGAATGTTTACGATATCCTGAATGCCTCTCAAGTTATCCTGACGAAAGAGGTCATCGAACATCTTCAGGAAAGGTTGCAGTGATAATGGATTACACAAAAATTCTGGTCAAACCGGTGATAACCGAGAAATCGACCTTCAGCAAGGAAGCCTACAATCAGGTCGTGTTTTGTGTGGCGGACTGGGCGAACAAGCTTCAAGTGAAGAAGGCGGTTGAGGAGGCCTTTCAGGTCCAGGTTCTCAATGTGAATGTCATCCGCCAGAAAGCCAAGGCCAAAAAGAGATTCGGGCGGACCCTGGGCTCAAAGACCGGTTACAAGAAGGCCTATATCCAGCTCGGACCGGGTCAAAAAATCGAATACTTCGAAGGTGTGTAAGCTATGGCGAACAGGAAACTCAATCCGACATCAGCCGGCCGCAGAGGGCAGACAGTTCCCGATTTCAAAGAGCTGACCGGTCCCGGGCCGGAGCCTTCCCTGACCACGGGTCTGTCCAGGAAAAGCGGCCGCAACAATACGGGCCGGATCACTTCCCGCAGGCAGGGCGGCGGGCATAAGCGCCGCTACCGGATGATCGACTTCAAGCGGAACAAGTTCGATATCCCGGCCAGGGTGGCCAGCATCGAGTATGACCCGAACCGTAACGCGAGAATCGCCCTTTTGTTCTATCTGGATGGGGAAAAACGCTATATTCTGGCCCCCAAGGGACTGACCCCGGGAACCAAGGTCGTCTCCGGAGACAACGTTGACATAACCCCGGGCAACTCCCTGCCCTTTTCAAGGATACCGCCTGGAACCTATGTCCACAATCTCGAGCTTTTTCCGGGAAAGGGCGGGCAACTCTGCCGTTCCGCCGGGACCTATGCCCAGCTGCTGGATAAAGAGGGCAAGTATGTGCTTATCAGGCTGCCTTCCGGAGAGACCAGGAAGATCCTGGGTACCTGCCGGGCCACGGTGGGGCAGGTCGGCAACCTGGATCACGAAAGCGTGAAGATCGGAAAGGCCGGACGGAACCGACACTTGAACAAGCGGCCCAAAGTCCGGGGTGTGGCCATGAACCCGGTCGATCATCCCCTGGGAGGCGGTGAAGGCAGGAGTTCCGGCGGCAGACACCCGGTCACTCCCTGGGGGGTGCCCACGAAGGGCTACAAGACCCGGAACAAAAACAAACCCTCTTCCAGGCTGATTGTCAAGAAACGACAGCGTAAATAGGAGTAAGTCATGCCGAGGTCGTTAAAAAAGGGCCCTTTCATCGATGACCACCTCTTGAAAAAGGTCCAGATTGCCCAGGAGAGATCAGACAAGAGCGTGATCAAAACCTGGTCCAGAAGGTCGACCGTGATACCTGAAATGGTCGGTTTGACCTTTGCCGTGCACAATGGAAAAAAATTCATCCCGGTCTTTGTTACTGAAAACATGGTTGGCCATAAGTTGGGTGAATTCTCTGCCACCCGGACATTTCATGGACATGCCGGGGGCAGGAAAAGTCAGGCCAAAGGGAAGCGCTAGCCGCTAAGGGATGTGAGGTACCAAAGCAATGGAAATACTTGCAAGAGCACGATTTGTCCGGGTTTCCCCGCAAAAGACCAGGCTGGTCGCGGCGAACATCAAGAAACAGCCGGTAGAAGAGGCGCTGAATATATTAAAGTTCACGCCCACCAAGCCGGCCAAGGAATTGTACAAGGTTTTGTTTGCAGCCGTGGCTAACGCTGAACATTCTTCGTCCCTGGATGTTGACGAACTCTTTGTCAAGAATGTTCTGGTAGATGAAGGGCCGGTCATGAAGCGCATCAAACCCCGAGCTATGGGCCGGGCCACACGGATCTTGAAAAGAACTAGTCATCTTACAGTTATTGTTGACGAAATATAGGAGGAAACGCTTTGGGTCAGAAAATACATCCCTATGGGTTCAGGCTGGGCTACAACAGGGACTGGCGATCGCGCTGGTTCAGCACAAAGGACTACCCCAAGAATGTCTACGAAGATGACAAGATCCGGACCTTTGTCAAAAAGAAGCTCTATCATGCCGGGATTTCCAAGATTGAAATCGAAAGGACCGCCAACAAAGCCAGGATCATCATTTTCACGGCCCGGCCGGGTATTGTCATCGGCCGCAAAGGCGTTGAGATAGAAAAATTGAAATCCGAATTGAACAAGAAGTTCCAGAAAGACTTCATCATAGAGGTCAATGAGGTCCGCAGGCCCGAGACCGATGCCTTGCTGGTCGCCGAAAACGTGGCCATGCAGCTGGAGCGCAGAGTAGCCTTTAGACGGGCCATGAAGCGGACGATCCAGTTGGCCGAGAAATTCGGGGCCAAGGGCATCAAGATCTCCTGCGCCGGCAGACTCGGGGGCGCCGACATTGCCAGAACGGAGTGGTTTCGAGAAGGGCGGGTCCCCTTGCATACCTTGCGCGCGGATATCGATTACGGATATGCAGTGGCCAATACAACTTACGGCATCATCGGCGTCAAAGTCTGGATCTTCAACGGGGAAATACTGGATGAGGTGGTAAGCCATGCTTAGTCCGAAAAAAATACGTTATCGAAAGCAGCACAAAGGGTTTTTAAAAGGCAAGGCCACCCGGGGAAACGCGGTCTCCTTCGGCGAGATCGGTTTGAAAACAATCGAGCACGGTCGGATCAGCAATCAGCAGATCGAATCCGCCAGGATTGCGATCATGCGACATATCCGCAGGGGCGGCAAAGTCTACATCCGTCTCTTCCCGGATAAGCCGTTCACCGAGAAGCCGGCCGAAACCCGGCAGGGCAAGGGCAAAGGCTCGCCATCCGGCTGGGTGGCTCCGGTCCGTCCGGGCAAAGTGTTGTATGAAATCACAGGAGTCAATCTGGAACAGGCCAGGGAAGCCCTTGTCAGGGCCTCGCACAAGCTACCTGTCAAGACAAAAATCGTGGTTAAGGAGTGAGGGCCCATGAAAGCGGCTGAGTTACAAGAATTGTCCGAGCAGGAACTGCGGACAAAAGAAATGGATTTCGGGAAGGAATTGTTCAACTTGCGTTTTCAGCATGCAACCGGGCAATTGGAAAATACCCAGCGGATATCTCAGGTGAAAAAAAACATCGCCAGGATTAAGACAGTACTCCGCAGAAATGAACTGGAGAAAGGTCATGAATGATCAGAGCGTTCAGAGAAACAAACGAGTCCTGACCGGGTACGTCATCAACAACACCTGTGATAAGACCCTGGTAGTCCGCTGTGAAACAACCCTGCAGCACCCCTTGTTGAAAAAATATATCCGGCGCCGCAAGAAATTCATGGCTCACGATGACGACAACCAATGCCGGATCGGCGACAAAGTCCAGATCATCGAGTGCCGGCCCAGAAGCAGGAAAAAACGGTGGGCCTTGAAGGCGGTTCTGGAAAAATCAGTCTAGGGGTAGGAGTGAACCATGATTCAGGTAGAGTCGAAATTAGATTGCGCGGATAACTCCGGTGCGAAAAAGATAAGCTGCGTAAAGGTCCTGGGAGGGAGCAAGAGACGCTATGCCGGAATCGGCGATCTGATCATCGTTTCGGTCAAGGAGGCCATGCCCCATTCCAAGGTCAAAAAGGGCGAAGTCTATACTGCGGTAATTGTCCGGACCAAGAAAGAAATCGGGCGGCCCGAAGGTACATATATCAGCTTTGATACCAACTCGGCCGTTTTGTTGAACAAGAACATGGAACCTATCGGAACCCGTATTTTCGGGCCGGTAGCCCGGGAGTTGAGGCAGAAGAAGTTCATGAAGATCGTTTCCTTAGCCCCTGAGGTACTGTGAGGGTTTGCAAATGAAAAAGACCGCCATACATGTCAAGGATAAAGTCATGGTCATCTCCGGCAAGGATCGGGGCAAGGTCGGACAGGTCAAGAAGATCGATCGCAAGAAGGACCGGGCCGTCGTAGAGCAGGTGAACATGGTCAAAAAGCACACCAAAGGCAATCCGTATTCCGGACAGTCCGGCGGAATTCAGGATAAGGAAGCCCCGCTGCATTACTCGAACCTGGCCCTTATCTGCGATTCGTGTACCAAACCGACCAAAGTCGGATATACAAGGACCGAAGACGGCCGGAAGCTCAGATTTAGCAAAAAGTGCAATGAGATGCTGGACTAATATTTTGTTTGACTCTGCAGCCGTAAAGGCTGCAGAGTCAAACAAAATATCTTGATGTTATATTTTCAATTCAAAGAGTGGCTGAAGTATTC
>JAIPER010000240.1 GCA_021737115.1 Desulfohalobiaceae bacterium | reverse complement strand
AGCGTGCAGATCCCGGTCATCGGCATCGGGGCCGGAAGCGAGGTAGACGGTCAGGTCCTGGTGACTCACGATCTCATTGGCCTGTTCGACAAGTTCGTGCCTAAGTTCGTCAAACAGTACACCCGGATCAGGACGAGCATTCTCGAAGCCCTCGCAAACTACAAACACGAGGTCCAAGAGCAGTCCTTCCCGGCTGAGGAACACTGTTTTTCCATGCCTGAAGAGACCCTGGAGGAACTGAAGAAGAGGCTGGGCAAGACGGATTAGGTTTATCCCCGTAACCGAAAGCAAGCCTCGTGAAGGCAGGTTAATTTGCTTATTGCGGCCCGCGGTGCTCTTCCGTTTCTACTTTGCTGAAGATTATTCAGGAAATAGCCAAGATAAGACTTATCCAAGAATTTTTTGACAGGATTAACATGATTTGATGGATTATTTTTTCTTTGACCGCATGCCGGAAGCCTGCGGTCAAGGAAATCAGCCTCCGGCAGGAGAAACCTTTCCGGCGGGCATCCGGCACGCCGAAAAATCTTTCTTCTCATCCTGTATATCCTGTAAATCCTGTCAACAGGTTTCTGAGATTCTTGAGTTCTGAATCTCCAAAAACAAACTCATTCCTTAAATGGAATAGCAAAGTATCCGCGGAAGACTACCCGGCCCGCAGGTCTTTCATTAAAAGCAGCAGCGTCAGATCATCCACTTTCCTCTGCATCTAGTACCGTCTTTTCTGTGAAAAGTTGGCGCAAGCGAGGCTTCTCTTTGGCTGGTTCGTCCAAGGCCTTTTGAAATTCCTCCATCTGCCTGGTCGAAAGCGTGAAATAGCGACGACCCGCAAGATCCGTTTCAGCCTGTTGCGCCGCGCTTTGGGCAACGTATTGTGACGTGCTGATTCGCCGCAAACGGGCAGCGGCCTTAATTAATTAATTTTCCTGAACCGTGATCCGGAAATTGAATCGTTCCGTACGCTTCTCCTTGTTCCTGGTCATAGGGCTTCCCCCCTTTTGCAATGTTCTTTGTGCTTACTTTGTATGACACAAAGATTCTAAGGCATCAACTGATCATGACCCTGGGCAGCCAGAGGACCAGCTGCGGCCAGATGGTGATCAGGGCCAGCCCGATGAGCTGAATGATGATGAAAGGGAGCGTGCCCCGGACAATGTGCCGCCCGAAGCTGACCCCTGTCGGGGCCACCCCCTTCAGATAGAACAAAGCCGGGGCCATAGGGGGCGTCAGGAAAGAAGTCTGCATGGCCACGCAGAACAACATGGCCGCCCAGAGGGGATCAAACCCGAGTTGATCCAGGATCGGGGCGAATATCGGCACCAGGATGGGCACGATCCCGACCCACTCCATGAAGAGCCCGAACCCGAAGAAGGCCAGCATCATGATGACCAGGATCCCGTATTCTCCAATCGGTAGATTCAACAGGAAGTCTTCCACGACCAGGCCCCCGCCCACCACCATGAAGGCGCCGGTAAAGACAAAGGCCCCGGCTACAATCAGCAGGACCATGCTGGAAACCAGGGTCGTCTGGTAAAAAGCGTCCTTGAGGACCCTGAGGCTCAGGTTGCCGTATGCCCAGGCCAGGAGGACACTCACAAAGGCCCCCACTGCCGCCGCTTCGGTTGGCGCGGCCACTCCGAAAAAAATCGTCCCCAGCACCGCCAGGATAAGCAGCAGGGTCGGCAGCAGGGAGGTGATCACCATCCAGATCTTTTTCAGAAAGGGCAGGTTCCGTTCCTCTCTGGACAGGCTGGGACCGAGGTCGGGCCGAAACCAGCAGACACAGACAATATACAGCCCGTAGAGAAAAGCCAGGATCAGGCCGGGAACGATGGCGGCCATGAAGAGTTTGCCCACCGAGACACCGGCCATGGGACCATAGACGATGAGCATGATGCTCGGAGGGATGAGAATGCCCAGGGTGCCCCCGGCGCAGATGGTCCCGCAGCTCAGGGCCGGATCGTACTTTTTTTCCAGCATGTGGGGCAGGGCGAAGAGCCCCATGATGATAACCGGAGCGCCCATGATGCCTGTGGCTGCGGCCATGATCGTACAGACGGCCACCACGGCCAGGGCCAGTCCGCCGCGCAGTCCCCCCAGGATAATATGCAAAGAGGAGAAAAGCCTCTCCGCGGCCCCTGATTTTTCCAGCATGATGCCCATAAACACGAAGAGCACAATGGCCACCAGGATATAATTATCCATGGTCTCGAAAATGCGCATGATCATCATGTGAAAAAAGGTGGGGCCGATGGCCAGAAGACCGGCCAGCATGGAACTGCCGAGCATGACGAAGGGCACGGGGAAACCGAGGGCCAGGCCCAGGATGAGTCCGCCGAAAAGGACGAAGAGCAATAGTTCCGGGCTGGCGATCATTCAGGGCCTCCTTTACCGATAATCAGAAGGGCGCGGGCGAATTCGGCCACTCCCTGGAGCAGGATGAACAGCCCGGCCAAGGGCAGGACGGACTTGAAATAGTAGATCGGGGGCTGCCACATGCTCTCGGCCCCTTTTTCCAGGAGCTGCCAGGACTCGATGCTGAACAGGGTCCCGTAGACCACCACGGCGATCATGACCGGAAAGAAAAAAACGACGTATCCCAGCACCTCGATGACGGCCTTTCCCCTCGGGGAAAGCCTGTCAAGTATGATCCCGATCCGGACATGCTCGTCTTTCTGCAGGGTCCAGGCCGAACCGAACATGAACAGGGCGCCGTAGAGCATGTAGGAAATATCGTAGGACCAGGCCGTCGGCGCGTTGAAGGCGTATCTGGCGATGGTGTCGTAGACCAGTTCCAGGACCAGCAACGGGACGAACCAGGAGACCCCTTTGCCGATCCAGATATTGCTTTTATCAATAAGATGGAGAAATCGCATGAGCTTGACGAAATTGACTATTGAAAATTACAGAGAGAATAATGCTGATCAGACAGAAAAAAACCGTATTCAGCTTGAGCTTCCGGATGAAGCATCCGGAAGCTCAAGCTGAATATTATTTCGCGTACGGATAGGGCAGCCTGACCAGGTCGGCGTAGGGCTCGACTTTTTCCCGAAAATCCCTCTGGGATTTCAAAACCTTGGCAAACATCTCATCTTCTTCGGCCATCTTGTTCAATTCCTCGTCGCCAATCCGTATGATCTCCTCGATCATCTCCGGGGTCAGCTTGGAGACCTGGACCTTGTCGCTTTCCAGAAAATAGTTCATGGCCTCGGCATCCTGCTTCATGGCCAGGTTGATGGCATGGAAGGTGGAGATCTTGAGGGCCAGTTTGACCTTGCTCTGGATGTCTTTTGACAGCTTGGCCCAGGATTTTGTGTTGACCATGGTTTCCAGGGGAGCGCAGGGCTCATGGATTCCGGGGACCTTGAGATAGGGGCAGACTTCCTCGAAGCCCAGTTTGCGGTCGATAGCCGGGGTCGCAAACTCCGCGGCATCGATCACGCCCCGCTCCAGAGACGGGTAGACCTCGCCCCCGGCCAGGCTGACCACTCTGGCCCCCAGACGTTCAAGGCACTTGCCCCAGATGCCGACGGTTCGAAATTTCAGACCCTTGAAATCCTCCAGGCTGTTGATGGGTTTTCTCGACCAGCAGAAATTTTCCGAACCGAGCATGCCATAGGGGGGCAGAATCTGAATGTTGCGGTCCTCGTAGACCTCGTTCCACAGTTCCAGGCCGCCGCCGTGATAAATCCAGCTGAGCATCTCCTGGGTCTGCAGACCATTGGGCCTGGAGTTTCCGAAGAGCACCGCCGCCGGGTACTTGCCCATCCACCAGCCGGCCCAGGTGCAGCCGAGATCAAGAATGCCTTTGTCCACGGCGTCGAGGATCTCCTTGGAGGGCACGATGGACCCGCCGGGCTGCATCCTGATTATCAGCTCCCCGTCGGTCAGTTCCTTGACCAGCTCGGCCAGATGCTCGGCCGGGGCGTAAAGTTGGGGCAGGCCGGCCGGATACGACGACTGGGCGCGCCAGACGGTCTTGGCCTGCGTAGCGGGGATCCAGGCGGTCAACACGAGACAGAAACAAACTGTCAGAACCAGACCGATACTTTTTTTCATGGACAACATACTCCCTCCTTGTTTTGAATTTGCGTTGAACACCGATTCCAACACGCGAAACAGCAGCCGAAACAGACTGCTCACTGCAGACAGGCCTCCACGAGTTGAACCGGGTGCAAGACCTGAACGGGCTGGTCCATGTTTCCGGCAAAATTGACCCGGCAGCTCGGGCAGCCCGTGGCCAGGACCGAGGCCCCGGAATTCTCGATGGATGCTATTTTTCCGGATACAATGCCTTTCGAGATTTCCGGGTGCTTCAAAAAGAAGCTCCCTCCACCGCCGCAGCAGCGGTCCCGGTCGGCCACTGCTTTGTATTCGACCCCAGGCAGACAGGACAGGAGCTTTTCGATCCCATGCGGACCGATCCCCTGCCAGTTCCTCAGATGACAGGGGGCGTGGTAGGTCACGATCTGCCTGCTGCCGGACTCCCGGAGCAAAGGGTTGATCAGATCCAGCCTGTCGGCGATGAACTCGGAAACGTCGCGGACTCTGGTCGAGAGCTCTTTTGCCGCTTCTGCTGACAGTCCGAGTTCAGACAGAATTCTGGGATACTCCTTGCGCAGGGCCGAACCACAGGTGGCGCAATCCACGACAACTGCCTCGATATCCTCCCGGTTCAAGCAATGCAGGTTCTTCTCGATCATTTCCCCGGCCCGATCCGGCCGTCCGTTCAAAAAAAACGGCATCCCGCAGCAGACCTGGTTTGCAGGGATTTCGACCCGAAATCCCATCTTGAGCAGGACCGCGACCACGCTGCGGCCGACGTCGGCGTAGACATGGTTGGTGGCGCATCCGGTAAAGTAGAGCACTGTTCCTCTGGACGCGAAGTCCGGCTCGTTGACCCTCGGCCACTGCCGCCGGAACGGAACAGGGTTGAAGGGAGGGGTTCGCTCCAGTGAGATCGCACCCAGTTTGTATCTGTTCAATAAACGCTTCGAGGCCAGGCTGCGGCCGAAGCGGGCCATTTTGGCGGCAAACCTGAGTTGCTGTTCATGGGAGAGGAAATGAAACAGGGCCTTGAGGGACCATTCCTGACCGTAATCCTGGATCATCTCGAAGCGCATGCGGGAGAACAGGACATCGTGCTCCACTCCGCTGGGACAGGTAGCGGTGCAGTTCCCGCACATCAGACAGGTGGAGATCAGGTCCTTCAAGTAGGCAGACCCGGGCAGATCAAAGTCCCAATAATGTTTGATCAGCTGGACCTTGGCCCGGGGACTGACCGGCTCTTCTCTACTCTCTCGATAGACAGGGCAGTTGACCAGGCACAAGCCGCACTTGTTGCATTCATGTATACCAGAAGTAGGCATACCTTGTTCTTTTGTCTTTGCAGTCATCGAAATGCAGGAAAAATTATAGACACCAGTGGCTTGACTTGGGCCAACTTCTGGTATCTTATAGAAAATGTATTCCGAGCGTAAGTATTTCAGCAGAACTTCCCGGGATTCAAGATATTGTTCGGGTCCAGGGCCCGCTTGATATCCCTGGTCGTCTCCAGAGTGGCCTGATCCATGAACATGGGCAAAAATTCCGACTTGGCCAGACCGATGCCGTGTTCCCCGCTGAGGGTGCCCTCCAGCCGGACCGCCAGCTCGAAGACCTCCCGGATTGCCTTCTCCACCCGCTGCCACTCCTCTTTGTCTCTGACATCGGTCGAGATCAGGGGGTGCATGTTGCCGTCCCCGGCATGGGCCAGGATGCCGACCCGCAATCGGTGCCTGGCGAAGATCTCCCGCATGCCCGCGATCATCTCCGGGACCCTGCTGACCGGAACCGTGGCGTCCTCAACAATGCAGTTCGGGGCCATCCGGGCCATGACCCCGTATGCAGAGCGCCTGCCCCGCCACAGGTCGTCCTG
>JAIPER010000239.1 GCA_021737115.1 Desulfohalobiaceae bacterium | reverse complement strand
ACCCGGCATGATCGATGGATCAAGGGCGTCCGCGTCAAAGCTTATGTAGAGCGGTCTCTGGCCTATAAATTCACTGACGCGGGCCGCGGCCTCCTGCGGGCTGTCCAATTCCCAGGCAAAAAGGGTCAGCAGCCCGGTTCCCCGGTCCCGGTCTATGAGGCTGGACTCTTCCCGGCAGAGGCTGCGGATCCCCACCTGGGCCAGGGCGGCTCCCTTTCCTCTGGCCCTGGCCATGACGCAGGCATGGGAATACCTGCTCCCCTGAAACTCCTCCCTCAAATCTGCGTGGGCATCCAGCTGCAGGACCATGAGGTCAGGATGACGCTGCCTGTAAAATTCAATCGGAGCCAGGGCCAGGCTGTGCTCCCCGCCCAGGGTGAGCAGGAAATCGACCCCTGGGTCAAGCCTTTCCTGCAATTCAGCCAGCATCTGGCGGTAACAGTCCCGCGGTCCTGATACCGGGGCCGAAAAAAAGGGGATGGTTTTGAAATGGGCCAGGTCGGCCAGGTCCGCCCCAAGCTCCTGATCCCAGGTCTCGATCTCATAACTGGCCTGCAACAAGCGCCAAGGGCCGTTTATGGTCCCCTTGGCGAAGCTGGCCGTGGCTTCGTAGGGCACCGGCCAGACATGAACCAGATGACCGTTTCGAGAGTCAAGATCCAGGTAATTGGTGTACATATTTCATCACCCTAATCAAGGGACAAAGACCGCGGCCGAGATGGTCGTGGTCCATTGGCCGGCCACCCCCCGGGTTACACAGGGGGCCGAAGCCGAATCGATGATCTCGCCGCTCATCAGGTATATTTCCCTGCGTTCATCGTAATCCTTGTCCGGATCGAAGTCGATGCCCAGGGTCGTGGCCAACATGGTTGAGGCCAGATCCTCTGCAAAGTCGCCTATTTCATCTTCTTCAGCGCCAAAAGTATGGTGTTCGGATATGTACCCGTAATGACTCTCGTCGGCCGGAAAGGCCATGCCCACCGCGGCCCCTACCAGTCTGCCCTTTTCATTGGTGGCGTTCCTGGCCATGACGCAGTAGGTAATCTGACCGGGCTCAAGTTTGGCGATCCCTTGTTCCACCGAGATGATCTGGCACTTGGGAGGGAAAATACTCGATACATAGACCAGATTCTGTTTTTCAATCCCGGCGTCTCTCAAGGCGAGCTCGAAAGACTGCAGGTTGTTCTTGTGCCGGCCGATTCCTTTGGTGAAAAAAGCTTCCCGAGGTACAAATGTCATGGCTCACCCCGCCTTTTTGAAAATTGAAAACGTATACGTGCTAAGGCCATTACAAGAGTCTGTAAGAGGAAAACCAGATGCACTTTAGCAGGTTTTAAAGAAAATGTGGACAGTTGCGAATATTATTTCGGTTTCTTACTTCGAAGAAAATGATTCTTCAGCCCGAGGCTGTTCAGCTTGTTTTCCAAGATTCGAATCCCTTGAGCACTTCCCGTAAAATCAACATAGACCCTGAACCAATTCTGATCCGGTTTCTGAAATTCATGAACCGAGGCCTGGATGTCATTCCTTCTCAATCCGGAAACAACCCGGTCGGCCTGCTGTCTGGTCTTGAAGGCCGCTACCTGATAGACACATTGATAGCGCTCCCCTTGCCGTTCTGCATTTAACGGCCCGGGGGAACTCTGTGTCTCCCGGACCTCGCCGGAACTGGATGATTCCCGGCTGTCCAGCCGAACCTGGACTTTCTTTTTCATGTCCTCAAAAAAATTCAGGTCCTCGGGCTCCAGAACCTGATGTGAATTCTCTTCTGCCAGGGCTTTTTTTTCTTCAACTGAATACCCCGGAATCCAGGCGGCTATCTTCGGCAGGAGGTTCTCCGGGTGGTAGCCGCGTCCGACAATAACCCCGAGGATGAAGACCCAGATTAAGGCCAGGCAGCCCAGAGAGCAAACTGTAACCAGACCGGGCCAGCTCAAGGAAAACTGGATCTTTTTAGACCCTTTTTTTTTAGCGGTCGATTTCTTTTTCTTGGAAGCGGCCATGATTCCTTCAAACCTCGCAGCGCGGTTACACTGATGAACTGTAACGGCTTTAATCCCTTGCCGAACAAATATTGACTGAACAGAACCAGGAATCAGTGTCGTTTTGAAAAACGACACTGATTCCTGGTTTACATCCTCTCCATGGGTTGTACTCCCAGGAGATTCAACCCGTTTTTCAGGACCTGGAGCACGCTTTTGACCAGGAGGAGGCGCGCGCCTGTCAATCTTTCGTCTCCTGCATTCACAATCTGGTGGCGGTTGTAGTAACGGTGCAGCATACCTGCCAAATCCCGGAGATAGTAACTGACCAGATGCGGACTGTAGAGCCGGGCCGCCCCCTGGATACAATCCGGAAAACGCTCCAGGGTCTGGATCAACTCCAGGTCTTCATCGGTATTCAACAATTTCAGGGTATCCGGATCCGGCTCCGCTTTTTGCCCTGACTCTCCGGCCTTGCGCAATACAGAACAGATTCTGGCGTGGGCGTACTGGACATAAAAGACCGGGTTTTCCATGCTTTTCTGCTTGAGCAGGTCAAGGTCGAACTCCAGGCGGCTGTCGCTCTTTCGGCTTAAAAACGTAAATCTGGAGGCATCGACTCCGACTTCGGCAATGACCTCGGCCAGGGTAACAAACTTGCCGGCCCGGGTCGACATGGCGATCTGCTCTCCTTTTCGAAGCAGATTGACCAGCTGAATGAGGACCACCTCGAAATCGGCCGCGGCCCGCCCCTGGGCCACAACCGCCGACTTCATCCTGGGGACATAGCCGTGGTGATCGGCCCCCCAGACGTCTATCAAGGTCTCGTAGCCCCTGGAGAATTTTTCCGCATGATAGGCGATATCAGAGGCAAAATAGGTCAATTCGCCGTCTGACTTGCGCAGAACCCTGTCCTTGTCATCCCCGAAGTCGGTGCTCTTAAACCACAGAGCCCCGTCCTGTTCGTAGGCCAGCCCGCCAGCCAGCATATTCTCCAGGGTCTTGTCCACGGCCCTGGATTCGATCAACTCCTTTTCCGAGAACCAGCGGTCGAATTCGACCCTGAAGTCCTGCAGATCCTGTTTGATCCCAGCCAGAATTCTGCTCTTTCCCTTGTCCAGGCAGAGCTCCAGGGCCTTTGGCTCATCGAGATCCAAAAGCCCGCGGCCGTGTTCCCGATAGAACTCTTCGGCCAGGTCTGTAATGTATTCACCCTGATATGAATCCCCGGGCAATTCAACCCTGGAGCCGCAGACCTGCTGGTATCGAATCCAGAGGGACCGGGCCAGGATATCCATCTGGCGCCCGGCGTCGTTTAAATAATATTCTGCATCTACCAGGTACCCGGCAAACCGCAATATCCGGCAGAGGCTGTCTCCCACGGCCGCCCCCCGGCCATGTCCGACATGCAGGGGGCCGGTCGGGTTGGCGGAGACGAACTCAACCAGCACCTTGTGCCCCTGTCCAAAGTCGAGAGAGCCATAGCCGTCCCCGGCCTCCAGGACCTCCGGGACTGTCTGCCGCCAGAAATCCGGGCTGAAAAAGAAATTCATGAATCCCGGTCCGGCGATCTCGATCTCCTGCAGCTCCGGTGTGGACTCCAGAAGCGAGGTCCGAAGCTCCGCCGCCAGATCCCGCGGCTTGATCCCCGCCTCTTTGCTCAAGACCAGGGCCAGGTTGCTGGCCAGATCACCAAAGGCGTTTTTCTTGGGAGATTCAAGGCTGGCCTTTTCAGGCCAGTCAAGCCCTCTGTCCTGAACCAGGCTTCGGAGTCTGGCATAAAGATACTGTTTCGCCCTCATATTCACCTATAATTACGCTCGTCTGAAGTTGAGTCTTTCGCTACTTTGAAAATTCTTCCCGGAGTCTCGTGACCCCGTCCAGGGTGGAGATGTTCTCGGCCTTGTACTTTTTTGTCTTGTCAAGGATATGTTTGGCCAATCCGGTCAAAACCCCTTTGCTTCCCAACTCCAGCCAGTGTCTGATCCCTCTTTCCCACTGATCCTGGATCAGCTGCAGCCAGAGCACCGGGGAGATCATCTGCTGCTGCATCTTTTCCAGGATCCTCTCCCCCGAGATTTCAGGACGGGCCGTCACGTTCAGGTGAATGGGTATCCCGGGATCTTTCCAGGAAAACCGCTTCATATAGGCGGACAGTTCCCTGGCCGGTTCCTGCATGAGTCTGGAGTGAAACGCCCCGCTGACCGGAAGGAGCACTCCCCGGCCCTTGCGCTGTTTAATAAGGTCCAGAGCCTGATCCACAGCCTGTCCCTCACCGCTTAGCACCAGCTGAGCCGGGCTGTTGAAGTTAGCGATGCACAGTTCTTGATTGGTCTGCCCTTTGACCTCGTCGACGATTTCCTGAACCGCATCCTGATTCAGTTTCAAACAGGCCGCCATCTTTCCGGCCTGATCCTTCCCGGCTTCAAACATCAACCTCCCCCGCAGAGTCACCAGATCCAGGACCTCCCGGACTTGCAGGACGCCTGAGGCTGCAAGGGCCGCATATTCTCCCACACTGTGACCGGCCAGATAGGCGGGTTTGAACCAGGAACCCATCCTGGACCAGAGCCCCAGGCCAACTACGGTGAGGGCCGGTTGCTGATATCTGGTCTCGGTCATGGCCTCGGCATCGCCATCCCAGTAAATTTCCCGCAAGCCGGCCCCGGAAATGGTTTCGGCCCTTTTCCAGAGATCCATGACCTCCGGGTCGTTCTCGGCAATCTCCCTGCCCATGCCCTTTTCCTGAGCCCCCTGCCCGGGGAAAAGGACTGCCACTGTAGTTTGATCAGTCATTGACTCCACTCCTCAATTCGGTTGTCTGCCGGCTTACAGTCGACCAGCAACCCGGGGTTCAATTCGCAATTCAGCAATGTCTTCTCCGGAAATATCCGGACTGGGCTCTTGCCCCCAGACTGGAGCCCAAAAAACCTGTTACATGCATTCGAATTGTTTGTCTCAATCCCGCTTGACTTTTTTGAAAGCTATAATCCAGAATCAGGCCGGAACGGTCAGACCGTTCCGGCCTGATTCCGGATTCGGGGTACCCTATGAAAAGCGATACAGAATACACACTATCGGAAAAATTGTCCAGAATTACGGAGAAGGAGGTCGGGGAGGAACTGCGGAAAAGGTGTCAGGGACTCGATGCAGACAAAATCCCGGCCTTGACCCGGTATGTGCAGCTGCTCATGGGCTGGAACGAAAAACTCAACCTCATCGGGACCAGGGACTGGAAAAAGGCAGTGCGCACTCTCATCCTGGACAGCCTGCATCTCGCTGTTTTTCTCGATGAACTCCCTCTGCCCCCTGACCCGTTCTGCCTGGACATCGGGGCCGGGGCCGGCCTGCCGGGAATTCCCCTGCGCATCGTCTGGCCAAAAGGCGAGTATATCCTGGTGGAACCCAACCAAAAGCGGGCCACCTTCCTGACCTACTCTCTCGGTCTGCTCAGGCTGGAAAAAACCGCCATCAGATCCGTGAAAGTCAATGAGCTGCCGGGGGTGGTCCCTGAAGCCGACCTGGCCCTGAGCCGGGCTTTCCGTCCCTGGAGAGAGTTCCTGGATTGCTCCTCTTCCCTGCTCTCCCGGCAGGGCCTGGCCCTGGTCTTTTCCAACCAAGCCTGGTCTGACCCGGACACTCCGCCTCCAGGCTGGCATTTCCTTAGACAGAAACAATACCCGGTCCAGGGCAGAGGCCCGCGTTATTTCTGGGTCTTTCAAAAAGTCACTCGTCAGAATCAAGGGGTTTGGGATAGTCAGGGGTCAGCTTTGCCTCTGGCAAAGCTGACATATAATTAATTAATTATAAGAATTTATTGGCCTGCAGTTTAACTCATCATGCTGAAGTCCGTCTTTGCCAGTTTGATCAATGGAGAAACTCCAGTTTTTAGGATCGGCACCCTCTTTTCGAACCGGTCATCAGGGTTCTCTTGCGCGCCCCTC
>JAIPER010000238.1 GCA_021737115.1 Desulfohalobiaceae bacterium | reverse complement strand
ATGCGATCAATCCTGGATTTCGGTCAGGGTTTCGTAGCGGTTGTAGCGTTCCCGGAATTGTTTCTGGGATTCCCATACCTTAGCGAAGAAGGGATCTTTCTCGGCCTTGGCCTGCATGAGGTCATTGGTCTTGGCCTTGAGTTCCTTCTGGACTTCAGGGGCGAGGTATTCGAAATTGACACCCTTTTCCTGAAAAAACTCCAGGGCATGCACGTCCCGATTGATGCACAGGGTCAGGGTTTCCAGGGTCATGGCTTGGGCGGCTGTTTTGACCACTTCCTTGAGGTCGTCCGGGAGTTTGTTCCAGGAGCGTTTGTTGATGTTGATGTCCAGTATAGTGCTTGGCTGATGCACCCCGGGGAGGAGCAGGTATTTGGTTATTTCGTAAAAGGCCAGGTCCTTGTCCATGCTCGGAATGCTGAATTCACCGGCGTCGATAACCTGACGCTGCAGGGCCTCGTAAATTTCTCCCGCCGGGAGCATGACCACGGAAGCGCCGGCATTGTTTAATATTTCACCCCAATATCCAGAGGTCCTGAATTTCAATCCCTTGAAATCCTCAATTGTGTTGATGGGCTTGTTGGACCAGGCCAGGTCTTCCATGGGCAGTATGCCGCAGGGGGCTGCATAGCCGGGATCGAATGGTTCATAGAGTTCCCTGTAGAGCTGCATCCCTTCGTCCTGGTAATACCAGGTCAGATAGGGAACTGCCTTCATGCCGAAGGGGATATACCCAAAGAGGGGGCCGGCCGGGAGTTTGCCTACCTGGTAACTCGGAGAGCAATGGGAAACGTCGATGGTGCCCATGCGCACGCCCTCGGTCACCTCCAGGGCGCCCATGAGTTCTCCGGCGGCGTAACTCTTGATCTGCAGCCGGCCGTCGCTCATTGCGGACACCTTGGCTGCAAAGTCGTCGGCGCAGTCCTGAAGAATGGTCCCTTTGGGCCAGGAAGAAGCCATCTTCCAGCGAAAAGTTTCGGCCATGGACAACGTGCTGAACATGAATACAGCCAATACAATACAACCTGCGATGAAGAATACATTCTTTTTCATGTCTTGCTCTCCTTGGGTTTGGGGATCGTTTAAGAAATAAGATGTATGGAAATATTCAGAGACTGTCAACTCCGCTTCGCGAGCAGGCTATCTGGTCCAGTCAGGTCTCTTCAGGCCCGGAAGGTTCTATAGCCTTTAAGAAAAAGTTTCTGGATTTATGCCAGATAACCAGCTCTTATTCTTTGCCTTAACTATCGAAAATCCAAAATCTAAAATCTAAAATTCTATATCTACACGGATATAGGAGTGCTAGCGGCTTGAAAGTTTCATTTGATTTAATGGCATACTGATCCAATTTTGGTTTTTACAACAAAGACTGGCGACCCCAAGGGCTCAGGCCCAAATTTCACAAAAAGCTAAGTTGGATCAGTATACATCTTGACAAACGATTCAGTACCATAGATAATTTATGAAATAGAAATAATTTAAAAAATCCGTCATCTCTTGAACCAAAAAAGGAGTCTATCATGGAAAACACCCCGAAATTTTACCAGAAGATGGAGAAGAACTTTCCAAAAATGATGGAAGCGGTGAGTCAGCTGGGAAAAGTGACCAGGGAGGCCGGGCCTCTGCAGGAAAAACAGGCCCAGCTCGTCCAGTTGGCGGCGGCAGCGGCCCTCAAGTCCGAAGGCTCGGTGCACAGCCACACTCGAAGGGCACTGGATGCCGGCGCGAGTCCCGAAGAAATCCGCCATGCCCTGGTGCTTTTGATATCGACCATCGGCTATCCCAACGTAGCCGCGGCCATTTCCTGGGCCGAAGATGTCCTGGAGGAATGATGTGCAGTGTCTCAGAAAGTGAGACCATTGAATGAAGTTGAGACAGTTGAGACACACTGGTCCAGGATCTTTTGTTCAAGACTCTGAAATAATTTCATTTATATCATAGGAGCCAGTTGGCATGCCTTTTGCTATCCTTTCTGAAGTATGTTTGTAAGTTAATTTGTATCTGAACGAAAACAGTGATTGGTCGTAAACTTGTCCAGATACGAGGAACAATAAATTTTGAAACCGCAGTGTATTCAGATACATGAGGATTTCAAAATTTTGCAGTGACGAAGGAGATGGGCGAGTTTACGGCCAAGCACCAATCTGATGAAGGAGGAAAACAAATAATGCCAGACTTGAAGGGAACCCAGACCGAGAAGAACATCTTGACCGCTTTTGCCGGTGAATCGCAGGCCAGAAACCGCTACACCTATTTCGCCTCCCAGGCCAAAAAGGACGGCTACGTGCAGATGTCTCACATTTTTGAAGAGACCGCCAACCAGGAAAAGGAGCATGCCAAGAGGTTGTTCAAGCACCTCGAAGGCGGTGAAGTGGAAGTCAGGGCTTCCTTTCCGGCCGGTGTCGTTGGAACCACTCTGGAGAATCTGCAGGAAGCAGCAGCCGGGGAGCGCTATGAGCATAGCGAGATGTATCCCGGATTTGCCAGCACAGCTCGGGAAGAGGGATTTGAAAATATCGCCGGGATGTTCGAGGCCATTGCCGTGGCTGAGAAACAGCATGAAAAACGATATCTCGCGTTGGCAGCCAATATTGAAGCCGACCGGGTCTTCAAGCGGGAGGAACCAATCACCTGGCGCTGCAGGAATTGCGGTTTTCTCCACAGCGGAACCGAGGCCCCGGCTCCCTGCCCGGCCTGCGACCACCCTGTGGATCACTTCGAACTGCTTGGCGAGAACTATTAATATCAGTTTTGCCACTCGGGTTTAAAACCCGGGTGGCAAAACTGATATACTGATCCAACTTAGCTTTTTGTGAAATTTGGGCATAGAACCTTGGGGTCGCCGGTCTTTGTTGTAAAAACCAAAATAAGATCAGTATATATAAAGGAGAAATTGACATGGCACAACGACTGGAAGTTTACAAATGTGAGGCCTGCGGCAACATTGTCGAGGTTTTTCATGGCGGCGGGGGCGAACTTGTCTGCTGCGGCGAATCCATGATTCTGATGAATGAGAACACTGTTGATGCGGCCAGGGAAAAGCATGTCCCGGTCCTGGAGAAAGTGGATCAGGGCTACCGGGTCACGGTGGGTGAAGTGCCCCATCCTATGGAGGACAAGCACTATATCGAATGGATTGAGCTCATCGCCGACGGCAAGGTTTATACCGAATTTCTCAAACCGGGCCAGGACCCGGAAGCGGTTTTCTGTTTAGAGGCCAAGCAGGTCACGGCCAGAGAATACTGCAATATACACGGGCATTGGAAAAAATGACCGGTGGTTGTCCCTGGATATCCGGGGGCATGGGTCAGATTTTTTTTGTTACCCAAAAGCCTGAAGTGTCCTTGACGGATAAGATGCTTCAGGGACATTAAAGGAGTAAAGAGTATGAACAGCTGGAAATGCAGCAAATGCGGTTACGAACTCCAGGCCGACACGCCGCCGGAAAAATGTCCGGGTTGTCAGCAGAAATGCGAGTTTCTGAACACGACTTGCTACACGCCCGATTGTGAAGGCAAAGGCAAGGACGATAGGATCGGGGGCAAGAATAGGTAAGCCTGTCCTATCTGCATGGCCTTTCTTCTTTTCGTTACATCCTGAAATGAATCGAAGCCGCTGCGGGTGACCACCTCCAGCGGCTTCATGTAATCCGGACGGGGGCGTTATGACCAACTATTTGATTGTGGGCAATGGTGTTGCCGGTACCACGGCCGCGGAAACCATTCGAAAGCAGGACCAGGAGGGATCCATCACCATCCTGACCGAAGAAGAGTTCCCTTTCTATTACCGGCTTCGCCTCAATGAGTACCTCAGAGGAGATATAAACGAAGACAAACTACAGGGCAAAGACGAGAGCTGGTATAAGGACCAGGGCATCGATCTCAAGCTCGGCACCAGGGCGGTCAAAGGCGATCCCGAGAAGCAAGTCATCGAGACCGAGGACGGACAAACCTTTTCCTATGATTGCCTTCTCCTGGCCAATGGAAGTCATTCTTTTGTCCCTCCGATCGAGGGGGCGGAGAAGGAGGGAGTGTTCACCGTCCGCACTCTGCAGGACTGCCGGGATATTCTGGAGTATGCAGAGCATGTTCAAAAGGTGATCCTCATCGGAGGCGGTCTGCTCGGCCTGGAAGCAGGCAACGGCCTGAGAAAGCGGGGCAAGGAAGTTCAGGTCCTGGAGGTTTTTCCCAGGCTTCTGCCCAGACAGCTCGATGATGAGGGAGCCAAAAGACTGAGGATCATTCTGGAGGATATGGGCTTTACCTTCAAGCTCGGGGTCATCGCCAAGGAAATCACCGGAACCGATAAGGCCGAATCTGTAGTCCTGGACAGTGGAGAAGAATTGGAAGCCGGGTTGATTCTCATTTCAGCCGGGGTGCGTCCCAATCTGGAACTGGCCAAGAGTCTCGGGCTCGACATCGACAAAGCGGTCAAGGTGGACAGCCACTTGAAAACCAGTCGGGACAACATCTTTGCAGCCGGGGATGTAGCCGAGTTTCGCCGGATGTATTACGGCATCTGGCCGGCGGCCATGGAGCAGGGCAAGATGGCAGGGATGAATATGGCCGGGAGCGAGACTCTCTATCAGGGTACCACCATGGCCAACACCCTGAAGGTGCTGGGCGTCGATCTGGGATCCGCCGGCAACATCGATGCCGATAATAAGCTCCAGACCGTGATCACAGCCGGGGAGAAGATGTACAAGAAGATCGTCATCGATGACCGGGACAACATCGTGGGCTGCATCATGCTTGGAGACACCACCGGCTTTAACAAAGTGGTCAGGGCCATATCCGAGAGGCAGTCCTTCAGTCACTCCAAGGAACGGCTCCTGAGCGTGGCGCTGGGGCTGTGATGTGGGATGACAGAAGCAGAGGGGAGAGGACGGTGGACAGTGAATCAGTGAATCAGTGAGTTGCAGATGCTGGAATGTTAATCCCGTTGTAGCTGGGTCCCCTTTGGGTTGTTCGACCGGGACTGGAATGCTGGCATTACAGAAGCATAGGGGCGTAGAGCAAGGAACATAGGGCATAGCGCATAGAGCATAGCGCATAGGGGAGAGGGCATAGAGCATAGAGCATAGGGTAAGGGCAGAGGGGAGAGGGCAGAGGGAAGAGGAGAGAGGTCAGATGTCAGAGGTCAGCCCTGCCTCTGGCAGCGCTGACATATAACTATATATTTTTTTTATAATTACACAAAAACACACGGCTGTCTGCGATCCACAACTGCCAGTTTAATCAGTAGAAGAAACTCCAGTTTGTAGGGGCTGTCTCGCTGATCTAAAACTGGAGTCTCATACGAGCCGGAAAAGAGTAGAGAGCAGAGGGCATAGGGAAGAAGGACGTCGGATGTCGGAGGTCGGACATCGGCTGGCTAGATCAGTGGACTTCTTTTTTCTGCAACCGCGAACTCTCCGAGGCGTAGGCTCTACGAGCCGGAGGCCGTGAACCTGGAACCATAAAGAGACAGAGAGCAGAGGGCCTGGGGAAGACTAAAAGTTGGATCGAAAATAAGATCGACAACTATTTGCTTTTATTCCGTATTTTTTAATCTTTGTTTTTGTCATTCGAGAATTTGAATTTCGTGCTTGTTTCGTATTTCGGATTTCGTGCTTCGAATTTATCAAAACCTGATATTTGTCCAAAAAAATACCCAAACTTTGGAGTACGGGAAAGAGCTTTGATATCTGAATGCTAGGGGGTTGTGATGGAACTGCATCTGGTCTGTCCGCAATGCCAAGGCGTGAACAGGGTGCTTTCAGAGAAAAAGGGTGACAATCCGATCTGCGGCAAGTGCAAATCGGCTTTGCTTCCTGTAAAACCTGTAAACCTGTCGTCAAAGGTTTTCAATAAATTCGTGACCAGGTCGGGGTTGCCCGTGGTGGTCGATTTCTGGGCCTCGTGGTGCGGTCCATGCAAAATGATGGCTCCGGCCTATGAGGAGGCGGCCCAAACCCTTCATCCGGAAGTTATCCTGGCCAAGGTCA
>JAIPER010000001.1 GCA_021737115.1 Desulfohalobiaceae bacterium | reverse complement strand
GCAAAAAGCCTATTCGTTTGGAGGTGTCGCCATAAGGCGATGACTCCTTTTGCTGCTGGGTCTTATTCCAGCAGCAAAAAAGTATTTTCATTATCCGTGTCAATCCGTGTGATCCGTGGGCTAAATTCTTCCTTCATGATCTTGATTCGTAGCCCAATGAAAGCAAAGTATAAGCGGAGGAGCACCGGTCACCTCTAGTGTTGTAGAATTTGAGAATATTCAGCAAAGAAATGAAAAGAGAGAAGCCATGATCCCTGAAAAAGTCAGGCAGGTCCTTGACCGGCACGGGTTGACCCCCCTGGAGTTCGAAGCCGGCAGCACCCCGACTTCAGAGTCAGCTGCAGCCAGAATTGGGGTTCGGGTGGGCCAGATCGCCAAATCCATCCTGCTGTGCGGCAAGGACAAGCAGTTCAGACTGGCCGTGATGCCGGGCGATCGGAAAATTTCCTCGGCCAGATTCAAAAAGATCACGGGGGTGAAGCACAGAATGGCCAGTGAAGAGGAGACCCTGGAGCAAACCGGCTTTCGAGTCGGCGGGGTCTGCCCCTTTGGCGTCGAGGGACTCGAAGTCTATATCGATCAGGGGCTGCAAGAGTTCGATATGATCTATCCAGCCGCTGGAAACGACGCCTCGGGAGTCCCGATCCGTTTCGATCAGCTGGTGGAGATCACCGGAGGACAGGTCTGCAGCATCGCCCAGGATTGATACTTTGACTGATCCAATTTTGGTTTTTACAACAAAGACTGGCGACCCCAAGGGTCCAGGCCCAAATTTCACAAAAAGCTAAGTTGAAAGTTTCTGTCACGAACAATATTGGTTAAGCGGCAACAGGGGAATAGTAAAGTACCATTAGCTGGTCATCGCGCAATGCCAATGTTGCGTATGTTCGTCCGTCGTTATCACAAAACTCGACTTCATATACTCCATCATCAAGGATTTCAACGATGGTGCCGACTTGCCCTTTTACCAAGCCACGTTTTTCAATGTCCCCCGTTAAGGCTACAACATCCAACAATTTAATTTTCATTTTTTCGGGATCAATGATTGCCATATCTGCGTTTGGTAATTTCAATGCTCTTCACCCATTTCCAGAAAATCAAAGAGGTACTCGTCCTTCACCGCCAGTTTGGCCTGGGCGCGCAGCTCCGGCGTCAGCGACTGGTCGAAATGGGTCTGGCCCAGTAGGGATTTTTCGTAACTCTGGTTGTCAATCAGTGGGCTTTTTCATAAACCAGCTGACGTTTGCTCAAAATGGCTTCCTCTTTGCCATAAATGGCGATCAGCCGGGGTTATAAACCGTTAAATTGTTCCCATAAAATTAGTGACTTATACCTGAATCTTTGCAATAAAAAACAAGAAAGTGTGTTGCCCCGAAGGAGTTGAAGCCCTAAATCAGAGGGCTATTGTCTTTTTCTTAACCGTGAACTCTCCGAGGCGTAGGCTCGCTCTCTACGAGCCGGAGGCCGTGAACCGTGAACCTGGAACCTTTGGGTTGCGGGCGAAGCCCGCTTTAAAAATTTATATGTCAGGACTGCCTGAGGCAGGGCTCGTATGAAACTTGATTTTTCTTTGTCCGTCACCCCGGCGGAGGCCGGGGTCCAGCTCTTGCTTTTTCAGTCTGGATTCCGGCTCCCGGATCGGGGTCCGGGATGACGTTCTTTTACCGGAATGACGGAGGAGTTGACTCAAAGTTTCTTCATTGATCAAACTGGGCGTCTGCAGGTCAGAGGCAAAGCTGACTTCTGAGTCTTGTCTGCTCTGCGATGTATTGGCTTCGGGCATTGCCGTCAAGGGGGATCTCCTGGTTCGCACACCAAGCAATCAGGTCCTCAACATCGATGTCGATTTTGATGGGTTTGTGGCCTGCGGCTCGGATTCTGGCCAGCGACCTCTCCGCTTGGGCCAGCCACTCTGCATGGGTCGATTCAAGTTCATCACGATCAACTGATTCCGCGAGCAACAGTTCCCATTGCTCGGGTCGATACCATCCGACACCAAGCATCGATTTTGAATTTTTTGCTTTCTTCATCATTCTACTCCTAAACGCAACGAGTTCAGGTCATTGTTGTCACATCCTTGGCTAATGACAGGTTGGGCTAAAGCCTTTCCCATTCCTCATTAGAAATTCCAGCCTGGCGAAGAATTCTGCTCAAGAACTCCTTTCCTATATCTTTTCGATGTGGGAAGGAATTTCCAGATTCATATACACACGAATAAGAATCCATTCCTCAAGCACTTCCTCCAGTTCATCCCTACACTTCTCCAGAGTCGGAGCATTTGAATAGACACCAGGGCATTCTTTTATCTCGCCATAATATGTCCCATCATCTTGGAGAATTTCGTATTTGGCATGCTCCATTGCAGTTTTGATATATTTTTTTAATCATATTAACTCCTTTCGTATAAAATCTCAAAATTGCCAATCATTGGTTGCCATGGAGCGACAGTGGAATGGCAAGCCGATGCACCGGCGGGTTAGGCAACATTTCTTTCTGATTTGGGCTTACGTGCGGGAAATGAAATGCGTTTTCTTTTTGAATTTTCTTACTGCCAAAACGAACTCTTCAGCGGCCGCGGCTCTTTTGCTTTTGCGATCCGCTGGAAGAGATAGCCGATAGTTATCTTATTCATCGCCATTGGCTTCATTTCTGCCACTCAGCAAGTCAGCCAAATATTTTCCAGGATCAGGCTTGCTCATGATCAGATTCCCAAGTTTTATTGCGTCTTGAGCCATTGGGTCGTTTTTGACTTCTTCTGCCCATCGTTCATCGCATAAATCCTCAAACCAGGTCTCAAAAAGTTCAAGATCCTTCTTTGATAGATTCAAAACAGCGCGCCTTAGTTCATTGAGTTTGATTCCTTTGGTCAATCGTTTACCGCCTAATTCAAAGAACCACTCCTCGAATTCAACGAAGTCCTTGTTCGTGAGATCAAAAACAGCATGCTTTATATCATATAACTCCAAAGGACTCACCTTGTTCCTTTAATACCGGGTAGGTCAGGGGCTTCTCGGCCCCTTTTCCCCCTAAGAACCATGCGTGACAGTTTCCCGGCACACGGCTCAAGCATCTTTAAGACAGCCCTTATGGGGCGGCCCGGCTGTGTTACTTCCTATGCAATCATTCCCCGGAACTCACCTGCGGACAATGCCGGCAGGAGTTTGCTCTCCTTACGATTTCTACGGTGATAGAAATAATTCACAAATTCAGGCTTGTTGGCGATCCCGGGCTTGCTCATGCATCCTTGGTTGCTTCGGTCATTTGGCTTTGACCAAGTTCAGTCAGGAGAACATCGTCAAGTCCTCTTTCCCCACAACGCGGACAAAAGTTAGGTTTCTCAAAGTCTGGGCGGAACGTCTGGTCATTTATTCCGATCTTGCCCATCTCACAATCAAACTCCTGATTGCAGCCCTTGCATTTGAAATTGATGATCATGCTGCCTCCCTTCATCATGTCCGTTGCCGACAATTTATTTTATTAACTTATCTTTGACTTTATTAAATTCTGGCTCTTTATCCTTTTCTATTGACCATTGACCGGCCCTACGGCACAAGAGTCGCTTCAAAAAACTTGGATATAATTTCCTCCGGAGCATCTTTGTCCTAGGATTGCTTGGAGCAATCTCTTTCAGAATCTCATAATACCTCTCAGCTCCTTCTCGTTCACCCGTCTCCACAAAGTAGATACCCATCAGTCCCATAAAATTCGTAACTTCCGAGAAATGAAATCGTTTCCGTTTCGGATACAATAATTTCAATTCGAATTTATGTTCGAATATTTCTGCTATTTTTTCATATTCCCCCTGCGCACGACAAAGTTCCGCATAGTTCAAACGGGCAAATAGATAATCAGGATTACGCCGGTAATTCTCACGAACAACTTCCTCCGCCTTCTCTCGTTGACCCGTCTTGGCATAAGCGACACTGAGGTAGTTGTATAGCATCGGCAAATTAGGATATTTTTTGAGCAAATCAACTAATTCGGGAATCGCCTGACGAGGGCGTCTTTGAGCATTCTGGTAAAGTTGCTCAATGGCATCCTTTACCCGACCTGGCAAACGTTTATACTGTTTGTCTCGGATCGGTTCTGATGTAATTTCGTATTCAAGCCAGACAGTCTTCAAATCATCCTGCGATTGCAGAGCGGTTGGTTGTTTTGCCTTTTTCCTTTTAGCCACGCTTCCTCCCCTCATCCATCATCACTTGATTTGGCACCTTAATAAATCCGGAATATACCATGGTCAAATGAGATTTAATTTTTGGCTCATCCGCTTCTATCGAAATGGTAAGCGTTGAAGCTTTCGTACCAAGACATAGGATAGTCCAATCATTTTAATCTCTTGAACCATTCGAATGGTAGTCTGTTCCCATATTTGCAAATGATCTCTATGAATGTCAAATAGCAGTAAAATGAAATACTTATGGTCGAGTTCAAGCAGGGATACAGTGGATCATGGGTCTGATATTTCTCACAAATATTAAAAGAGACTACTCCATGTCGATAGCCGAAGGCCAGTCGAGATGAACGGCCTGGCTCAAGAGTTGGTATCCCCGCAGGTCGTCTGTAGCCTAATTGGTTAGAATTACGTATCACGCCCCTCCGAATTCACGATCCTTGAGAATACTTTTCCAGACCTGGTATAACGTCAGTCCTCACGAATTAAGTCGCCAAAGCTCAAAATTGAGCGCAATAGCGAATCCCACCCAGCACAGGTATGGCAGCAGCAGAATTCCCGCAGGAACGGATACGCGCCAGAATCCTGTCGTTGTTGCCAGGATCACCAGCCAGAGTACGAGCATCTCGATGAATGCGAGCCCGGGCTGATGCACTCCGAAAAAGAGAAACGACCACAGTGAATTGAGAAACAACTGGATGATGAATAACCCGATTGCCACACGCGCACCGGCGAAGCCCGCCTTGCGCCAGACCAGCCAAGCCGCAACGCCCATGAGTACGTACAACACTGACCAGACAGGGCCGAACACGGAGTCCGGTGGATTCCAGGCAGGCTTTGCCAAGGATGCGTACCACTCCCCTGGCGTGAACCGGGAGCCGATCCAGCCGGAGGCCATGCATACAGCTATCCAACAGATCAGACCAACTGCAGAACGCTTCATATCTCTCGCCTCGACATTGCCGGCTTTGCCGCGTCATCACCTCCGACGTTCTCACGGAGTCCCCTGATCCGGAAACTGAAAGAATACGAGGTGCAACAGGATAAGCATTTCAATCAGGTTATTTTTTTCCTGATCAGGTAGATGCCGTCGCGGAGGGTGAGAAATAGTTTCTCCGCCCTGTTGTCACCACTCACCTCTTCGTTAAAAAGGGCCATGGCTTTGCTGTCGTCATCTTTGGGGTCAAAGATACTGCCGTACCACAGGGCATTGTCAGCAAGAATAAGCCCGCCTTCTCTCAGAATCCTCATGGATTCGTGATAGTAAACCAAAAGGAATAGATGGCCTTGCCGGTTTCTTGCTGTCCGCCTGCGTTTGCAGAGCTGTTTTTTCTCATCATCCCCCTCTCAGATCTACCGGACCATGGGGTACTCATAAACATTTAAAACAGAAATTCCTGCCCTTTTCACCTATGGGAATCTCATTTTGCTGGAAGCCCATCAAAATAACAACGAAGTGGCAGCCCATTGCAAATCGCAGCAAAACAGCGATTACAGGAAATACATGAGGCTTCCGTAACTTTGCCACTCTTTAAACGAGATACCAAAAAAGGCTCTCTGATAAATGGCCGACTCATAGAGAAAAAGTCAACTTTCCCTTCTGACAAAACCTTATCCATTTCTGCTAAACGCCTGACGCCTCCTACTAATATCAATTGAGCTTGACGAGCAAAGGAAAATCTTTGTCCACTTCTCCATGGACAAGTTGAAAGGCAATAAGCCCACCTGCCTCATGCACAGCATCAACCAAACGGGTCAAAACGGTCAAATGTTTGTCATCGCTTATCCCAGTCCGTTTTTGGTATGCTTTTTCGTAAGACTCCACATACATAAAACCGGGTATGATAAGACCGACTTCACCTTTGGCTAAGCTCACATAGCGTTTCACAAGGGGGTCAGTTATTGTACAGTCTTCGGCTGCCATGCATTACAAAGCGGGCTTCGCCCGCAACCCAGAAGGTTCCAGGTTCACCGTTCACGGTTAAGAAAAAGAAAAAGCCTTTGGGGCAATACATTTTCTTGTTTTTTATTGCAGAGATTCAGGGATAAGTCACTAATGTTGCAGAATGAATCAAGCGATTTGGGAGTTCTAAAGAGCCCATTAGACCAGCAGAAAATACACTCGACATGATATTTCGACCTTCAACAATGAGAAAAAGTGTTTTCCGAGCTAAAATCTCAAAAGAATCTAATGCATCAGTCGTGCGAGTCTCAATGGTAGACCCAGCTAACAATAGTTTCGCGCCATTCTGCTGGTATTCTTCTAAAATTCAAAGATGGACTACTATAATTCGATAGCCGAAGGTCAGTCGATTAACAGTATAATCAGTGGCGCTACTTTTCTCGTCCTCTGATTCTATTTTTTCGGCAGTCAATCTCTTCAATCCCTTGAAAGATGATATTGCCATTTTTCCAGTAGGTTGCCGATCCACCCTTGTTCCAGAATACTTCATCTTCGTTGGAGCTATATTTTGCACCCGATGCTGAAACAATCCTGTAAAGGGTCACAGTCCTGCCATTCACAACCAGAGTAGTGCTGTTCCTACATTGATCATATGTTGCATGTAATCGCTCACCCGTATCCGACATATACGTGATTCCCCTGATGCATTGTGGTCCGTTGTCAAACGCCTTGCGATGTATCGCACGTTTCCATTCCTTCGATCCAAGGTCTGGACCATGTCTCTGCGCGTCATAAACTCCCAGCATGCGGCTCACCAATGTCATCCATTCGTCAGAACCAATGGCCAACCGTCGATCGGTTTTCAAATGCAAGCCAGCCAAACAGTTGATTCGCTCCATCCATAAGCTGGTCCCAATCTCTGGGACCGCCTCCTGTTGGTACATCGCACATCCAGACATCAGAAACAGGAGTGAAATACAAAAAAGAAACTTCATTGCACAGTTAAGAAGTTTGCAGATGCGTCTGATCATAATCAAAAGCCGTGGATTTTTTTTGGGAGCGGCCCAGCTCGTCCAGCGGAATTCTCCATCGATGATGAAATCGTAGGATTTCCCCGCCTATTCGGCTTCCATGGCCTGTTCCTGTTCCAGATCGTCCAGATATTTGAGAAGGAGCATCCAGGAAATCTGCCCGGTGTAGTCCAACTCCGTTTCACACCCGGCCTATTTCCAAAGGACGTCGTCAATATTCTTGAAGGTTTGTTCGAACATTCGTTTTCTGGTTTTTGAGCAGAATTGAAATTGGTTGAACCCTACCACTCGAACCTATGGAATTCAAGAAGGGTATTTTTGAAGAAAAATATGGCAGATAAAATGAAAAGGAAAAAGCTGACTGCCCGCGAGTCATCCCAGTATCATCACAAGGCTGAGCTACGGGACATGCGTGAATAGGCGCGAATGAAGAGAACTTTTTTTTCAGCTGCCGGGGATAAAATCCCCAGTTAACTCAACTCGTAACATATTCTTTTCTCGGTGTTAACGGGGTCAGACCCGCGTTAGTTGTTCACATATTGAAAAAATAATGCAATGTAAGCCTGCTTTCAGCCCTCAATGAAATTCTGCCCCAGTAGGTTCGCTTTCGCTCAATTTCATGTGGTAAGGCTTAGATCAGCGATTTCATGCCCGAAATGGGGGTTGTAAGCAGCAATCTGTTCTTGAAGGATACATGCAGATCCAGAGGAATTCTCATTGATGCTACGGTATGTGGCCCCTGACTCCAAGCTGTTTCTTTACCGCCTCCATGACCTGAAGACAGCAAATAGTCAATACTTCTGTCCATGCCATTTCCTGAGACGATTTTCCTGAACGTCTTGCCTTAACCATATTTAAAAGTTCGGGCTGACAGGTGCGCGGCCGCTTTTTCCGCGCATCCTCGTCCAGCCCGTTGTTGAACAAAGGATTCAGTCGATCTCAGAAGGATCGACTGAATCCTTATTGGTTGTATGAGCTTTTATAATAATATTGTTTTGAATGCCTTTTTACCTTTTATTCGATAAATGGAAAAATCTCGGTCAATAGTTGCAATTGTATTTATATCCATTTTTTCGGCCAGTAAGACGAGACATGAGACTGCAAAATCCATTGGCAGGTCACTATACTTTTCAGTTAATTTTTTAATTATTTCAAAGTCGGGATTGGTGATATTTGCGATCTCAACCCCACCTCTGTAAATCCATTCGATAAAATCCAATTGAGCATTTCGATTAAAATCAAGTAAATGCAGGGTTTCTGTTATTGATGCGATGGTGGTGATCAGTAAAAACTGGTTAGATTTGATAAATTTCACAGTTTTTTGATGATATTTATCGGATGAGTCGAAAAGCGCGATTAATGGGCCACTATCAATAAGAATTTTATTCATTTACTTTTTGCCCGAATTTTATCTTTAAGAAGTTCTTTTCTGTTTGAAGACAAATCGTTTCGACCACTGGAGTATTTGCCGAACAAATCTTGGCCTAATTCCCACGCATTTTGTTTCCCAAGTTTCTCAATATAATCAACAAGGCTTTGGCGGATAAGTTCAGATTTTGACAGGCCAAGATACTTTGCTGTGTTATTAACTTGTTGCTCAAGCTTTGGGTCAAGTCTTAATGTAATCATAACCTCACCTCCGTAATACGTAATGTAATACAAAAGCTATGGAATGTCAATGCTTTTTTTACACCGGGTAGGTCAGAGGCCGTTCGGCCCCTTCCCCCCCTCAGAACCGTGCGTGACAGTTTCCTGTCATACGGCTCAAGGCGGCCATGTCTCTTGACAGAGACATGCGCTCAGAAAACTGGCTGTCGATCTGCCGCTGCAACTGCCGCACCGACCAGCCTCCGCCCAAGGCCTCGGCATGGTAGAGTAGCCTGGCCTCATCCGAGCGGCAACGTCGAGTAAGAAGGACATAATGGGACCAGGAAAGTGGAAAGGCGGCCATCAGATCATCAAGAGGGAAAATCCGAGACTGCTTTCCGGATTTTTCCGGCGCAGCCAATTCCCGGTAGTCCTCCGTTAATACTTTGAGAATTGCTCATAAAAAAAATCAAGAAAAAAGAATGTTGTCCACGAATGCTCACCCCAGTTAACTCCCATAAATGGGCTCCGGTTATCAGGGCAGGCGAATTGGCACGAATGACTATTAACCAGAGGTCAGCGATCAGAGGTCAGTAAGACGGTGCATCGGTATATCGGGGATTCAGAGAAAAGGATCTGCGTTCTTACTCCTACTGAGTAACCGATTCACAGATTTACTGATTCACTGCACCGGGAACCTGCTGATCGCAGGCAGGAAGGCGTCATCCCGCTGTGCGGGGAAAGAGCTTCACCGCAGGTGAGTAACCTTTCTTCAGGCCGATCAGGCCTGTAGAAATTAGTGAAAATTCGTGGAGATTAGTGGATAAAAACCTCTGCATTCCCTTCAGTTCAGTCTGTAGTTCGCCGGACAGGCGATGACGCTTTTATCTGCCGGGTTCTTATCCCTGGCAGATAAAAAAATATACTCTCTTCATTCGCGTCTATTCGCGTGATTCGCGGGCAGTCAGATTTTTTTTCATTATTATCCGTGGAGAACTACCCAGATGACTTGTTAGGGCAAAACAAGCAGTTCAATTAAATTGCCAGAGTCTCAAAAGCAACATTTAGTGGCTCCGCTTTAGAAAGGGAGTAATTCAACTTTTCAAATCCGATTACTCTTCCTGATTTTGACTTCATTAAAATTACTTCATCTCCTGTTTCTTCGCAAATATACTCTTCTTGGGGGTCGTCAAACCAAACTGTAAGCGTATTGCCCTCTTTGTCGTAATATACTTTCACTTGGGCCATATTCGTTCTCCTTCTTTAATGGCATCTGTTGGATAAGTTGTGATTAAAAAGCCGTCACCATTAAGACGTCTTGCAACTGCGCAAGTCCATCGTTGTGGTCGCTCTAGTTTATAAAATAAATAAAATCTCTTGTTTTTTTTGATGGCTTCAGGCATAAGGCCCTGAAGAACCGGCCGACAGTCTCGGATAGATCACCAGAGTCAGGACATAGAGCAGCACGGCCGCCCCCATGAGCCAGGCAAAGCCCAGGTGCACGCAAATAAGGACCGCCAGGAGCGGGCTGACCACCGAGGCGCAGCCGTTCACGGCAAAGGCCCAGGGGGGCCAGGCAGGGGCGCTGTCCTGCAGGGCGCTTAGCCCGGCCGGAAAGGGAATGCCCATGAAAAAAGCCGGCAGGCCGCTCACGGCCAGGCCCAGGGCCAGCCGCGCCCCAAGAGGCCAGCCCAGACAAGCGGCAAGAAGATGGGGAAGAAAGAGCAGGTAGACGAGACAGAGACCGCTGATGGCGACAACAGCCGGAAAGAGCCCGATCTTTTCGGCCCGGCTGCTGCCCAGTCCGGCAAAGAACAGGACCGAGACCAGGGCCAGGGTCACGGCCAACAGGGGCTGTCCCAGGAGCAGGGTCATTTTCTGCATGAGCCCGATCTCCACGAACAGAAAGGCCAGGCCCAGGCAGGTGAAGTAGACCAGCGCTCCCAGCCTGGCGCCTCCCCCGGACCCGGTCCTGACCAAGCCGATCGGCAGCAGGATGAGCAGGGTCCCGGCCGCGACCGCCTGGACCAGGGTCAGGATGAGCACCAGGTAGCCCCACTGCAGAAATCCCCCACCCCGGGTCCGTAGTTGCCAGAGTTCCGGCAGGGATCTCCAGGTGAAGAAACGGTTGAAATAGGGGGAAGCGTCCGTGGCCGGCCGGACATGGAACTTGAAGCCACCGCTGCCCTCTTTTCCCAGGAGGGCCTGCATCCTGGTCAGCAACTCAGCGGCTTGACCCGCTCTTTTTTCTGACTTGTCAGCGGCCTGAAGCTCATCAAAAAAAAGGACCCGAAAGCCCCGCTTATCTGCGAATGACCCGAGCGCCTCCCGCTGGCCGGCCTGAAAGCGGCCCTTTTTGACCAGCAACAGGGCCGTGCTCTGACTCAGGAGCAATCCCATATTTTGGTTCGGTTCGCTCACCCCCCGGACCAGAAGAGCCTTTCTGGCCGTGGCCGCCAGCTTGACGGTTTCGGACCACAGGGGGCTCAGCCAGTGGGAGACCAGGAGGAACCCCCCGCCCCTGAGATGGTCCAGATAGGCCATAAAGGCCTGGACCGTGAAATCGAACTCCTCCTGCAGGGGCTGGCCGCGCAGGGAGATCCCCCTGCCACCCGGGCTCCAGAGTCGGATGAGGTCGTAAGGGCCGGGCTCGGACGCCAGGAAACCCCGCAGGGTCCCGGAAAAAAGATCGACCTCCGGGCTGCCGTACAGGGCCGCCTTAGCCCCCAATGTCTGTTTCAAGAGGGAGACCAGGGCCGGATTGTCCTGAACACCGGCAATGGAGCCGGCCGAATGCTGAAGCCCCTCCAGGATGCAGAGCCCCTGTCCGGCCTGGTTGCAGAGCACCTTTGGACTGTCCAGGAGATGGTAGGCCGCTGCAGTCGGGAGGCAATCCGTGCCCCCGTACGAGGCCTTTTCGATTTTCCCCGGGTTGATGACCCCGGCCATCTTTCCGTCCACAAAGAGCCCGAGCTGCTCCGGCAAGTCGGCCGAACAGCGATGGCTGAGCCCGGGGGCGTACCTGAAGGGGACCCTGGGCGACTCAACGACACTGACCCGACCAAAGGGAGTGTCCTTTTCAATGATCTTTTCCGCCTCCGGCAAGAGCAGGGTTCGGGACAAGCCCTTGTACTCGGACGGCTCCGGTTCCGGCCAGAGGCCGGGCCAGACCGAGAGCAGGGCCGCAGCCAGCAGGATACCCCCCGGCAGCAGAAGCCCTCTGCCGGAAAACAGGGCCGGGCCTGACAACAAAGCGGCCAGGAGGCCGCATCCCGACAGTACGGCCAGGGCCTGGACCGGGCTCAGCAGAAAGAGGATGCCCAGCATCAGCCCGCCTCCGGCGGCAGCCCCGAAGAGGTCGGCCGCGTAGATCCGGCTGATCCGGTAGCGGCCGAAGGTCAGGGCCAGACCGATCCCGGTCCCGCCCAGGAAAAAGGGCAGGGCGAAGACCAGGTACAGTCCCAGAAGAGACAGCCACTGCCCCTTGTCCCAGACGACCTGCAGGGGATTGAAGCTGATTGTGCCGGCCAGGCTCAGGCAGAGGGGCAGGGACGCAGCGAACAGAACACAGCACAGGAAAAAGGACCAGGAGAATCTGGGCAGAAGCAGGGTCCGGAAAAGACGGAGAAAACTGCCCCCGGCCCCGAGGCCGAGCAGGGCCAGGCTGATGACCATAGAGGCGAAATGGTGCCCGTATATCAGGGTAAACAGACGCAGGAGCAGGACCTCAAACCCAAGGAGGGAGCCCGACAGAAGGGACACGGCCAGGAAGAGGCCCGGGGGAGGAGGAGCCTTTCCGGACATGGCTGTCAATGGCCGCCGGTCAAGGGCACAAAGCGGACCGGGAGCAGATGTTCGGTCCTGACCGTTCCGTCCCCGGCCTTGCTGACCAGGGTCAGCTGCTGCACCGAAAACGGCCCTCCCACCGGAAGGATCATCCGTCCTCCAGGCTTGAGCTGTTCAATCAGAGGAGGCGGGATATGGTCCCCGGCCGCTGTGACCACGATGGCCTCATAGGGAGCCGCTTCCGGGTAGCCGAAATACCCGTCCCCGGTCACGGCTTTGATCTTCTCGAGGCCGAGCCGCTGGAAACGGTCTCGAGCCTGCCTGGCCAAGTCCGGAATGATCTCGATTGTGACCACCTTTTTGACCAGCCTGGCCAGAACCGCTGCCTGATACCCGGAACCGGTACCCACCTCCAGGACCGTATCTCCCGGGACCGGGTCCAAAAGATCGGTCATCAGGGCCACGATATAAGGCTGGGAGATGGTCTGGCCGAAGCCGATGGGCAATGGCCGGTTTTCGTAGGCCTGATCCCGGTGCTTCCTGGGGACGAACCGGTGTCTTTCAACCGCTGCCATGGCCTGCAGCACTCTGGGATCAAATTGATCCCGACCGATGGATTCGCTGGTCAGGCGGACCTCCTCTTCAATTTCTTGAATGAGTTCGGCCCTCTGCCTTGCATAGTCCCGGCCCGAACCGGCCAAGGCCTGAGCAGGCCACAGCAGCACCAGGCCGAGGACACAAACGATGATCCGCATGGCTGGCCTCCCGCAAAAGAGTTTCAACCTCTTATGAATCAGCCTCGAGTCTACACCGGATCTGTCCGAAAAATCAAGGTCCGTCCGTGGGAAAAGGGCGAAAGAGCCGGGTGCGATTGCCGCCTTTGTTTTTTGCCTGGTACATGGCTGCGTCCGCCTGCCTGAGCAACTCGTCCTTCGAGGTCGCGTCCGAGGAGAAGGAGGTCACCCCGACACTCATGCTCACCGATATTCTCTGTCCTCGATATTCCACCTGAAACCTGGACAGACTCTCACGCAGCCGGTCCAGGATCTTCAGCCCCGCATTGACCGAGGTCCTGGAAAGAATGAAGACAAACTCTTCTCCCCCGTATCTGGCTACGATATCGGACTTCCTGATATTTTCGGAAAAAAAACGGGCAATCTCCTGCAAGACTCGGTCTCCGGCCAGATGGCCGTAGCCGTCGTTGACGGATTTGAAGGCATCCAGATCAGCCAGGGCCAGGACGCTGGAGTGAGCATACCGCTGGCAGCCGGCAAGCTCCCTGTCCAGGGCATCCTGAAAACTCTGATAGTTCCTCAGGCCGGTCAGTCCGTCCTGGGTGGCCAGGGTACTCAAGGTCGCGATCTGCTCCCGCTGCTCTTTGACCTTCCTGGTCAGGCTGGAGGAGAGTTTGACCAGCTCTTTCTTGCTGTCCTCGAGGATCTGGAGGTAATCAAGTTCAGTGTTCAACTTCAAGTCAAAAAGAGGGACCAGGGGGGTAATCTGGTCCATTGCCCTTTGTAGCAGGCTCTCCAGGCGGATGCTCTCCGCCAGTTCGTACTCCTGGAGCATATCCTTGATCATGGACAGACGCAGGACCTTGTCGTCTGCATACAGGAAGAGGCAGATCTCAAAAGAGAGAGAGACGATCCTGGCCCTGAATAGACTGGATACATGTTCATCAGGAACCTTGTGCGGATAATGGTGATACAAAATCGGCAGAGAAAAGTCCTCCGGCAACCCCCAGGAGTTGACCAGACAGGCCCCGGCCTCCATATGATTGCAGCCAAGGACCTCGTTTTCAGCCACATGAAATTCCGCCCCCTCTTTTTTGACCTTGTCCATGACCAGGGCGTACTGTCTGGGGTAGCTCCGGACCAGGGCCAGCTTGCCGATGTTATGGATCAGCCCTAAAAAATAGTAATCTTCCGCATCAGGCAGGTCTAAATCTTTAGCCATGAGCCTGCAGATGACGGCGCAGGTCAGGGACTCTTTCCAGAAAAGGGAGTAGTTGAAAAACTTTTTGTCGGTCCCCAAAAGATTGATCAAGGAAAAACTCAAGGCGATATACTTGAGGGATTCTTCACCCAGTAAGTTTACCGCATGGGGCAGGTTCGTGATCTTTCTGCGCAAACCGAAATACGGAGAATTGACGAGCATGAGCACTTTGGCTGAAAGAGGGGGGTCGGTTGCCAGGATCTCGGCCAGTTGACACAAGGGAGCATTCGGATCCTTGATTTTTTCCAGTATCTTGAGGGCCACTCCGGGAAGGGCCGGAAACTCTTCCAGGTGATCGATCTTTTTCGTGAGGTTGTCTAAGACATCCATGGCAATCCTTCCGCTAGTGAAACAGGAATTCAGGCAACATCCAGGGCTGTTGTATACGGCTGCCCTGTTTTGATATCCTCGAACAGCCCTGAGAGGATGAAAGAGACCCCAATCAGGCTTCCACAGCCCTGGCCAGGACCAGGACCCGCACCTCTTTAGCCCCGGACTTCTGCAGGACCCGGGTGCAGGCGGCCATGGTCGCCCCGGTGGTGTAAATGTCATCCACCACCAGAATCCTTTTATCCTGCACCAGGCTCTTATCCGCGGCAAATACCCCCTGCACGTTTTTCAGCCTCTCTTTCCTCGGCAGCCCGGCCTGGGCCGGGGTGTGCCGACACCGAACCACGCCCCGAGAGGAGATGTCCACCCCCAGGTATTTGGCCGCCCCCCGGCCCAGCTCAAGGCTTTGGTTGAAACCCCTGGCAGCCAGCCTGGCTGGATGTATGGGCACCGGCAGAATAAGATCCGGCGCGAACGGACTGAGATGAAGGGCATAGGCCTGGAGCAAAAGAGTCTGCAGGAGATGGGCGTACCCGAATCCACCCTGAAATTTATACTTGAGAATAACGTCCCTGAGCACTCCCTGGTAGGGACCGAAAAAGCCGAACTCTTTCCAGGGCCTGGACTTCAGCCTGCATTCCAGGCAGAGGGAAACCGGATCATCCGGGGCGAACAGCAGACCGCAGCCCGGGCAGTGGCCGCCCCGGTAAGGCCGCAAGTCCTGACTGCAGGCAGGGCAACACCCGTTTTCCTGCCGGCTGCCGGGCACCTCCCGCCCACAGAGCAGGCAACGGGCCGGAAAAATTTGAGCCAGGAAAGCGGCCATAGCTTTGCCCACTCCCGTTAGCATACGGCAGGCTCCTTATCCAGTTTGCATCCCCGGGCTCTTCAGCCCGGGGATGCAAACTGGATATCAGAACGGAAAGCCCTTCTGAAAAAAGGGATTGAACTGCTTCTCATCCCCCACGCTGGTCTCGGGCCCGTGTCCCGAAAAAACCCTCGTTTCACCTGGCAGGGTAAAGATCTTTTCCTTAATGGACGTAAGCAGGGTCTGTGTGTCTCCCCTGGGAAAATCCGTTCTCCCGATGGACCGCTGAAACAGGACATCACCGGAAAAGAGCATCCCTGAATCCGGGAAGTGGAAGGACAGGCTTCCCGGGGTATGGCCGGGAGTCGAGAGCACCCTGCAGGTTTGACCGAGAAACTCCTGCTCCCCCGGGGAAATGTCTTCATAGGAAAAGGGTTCCACCTTGGGAAAGCCGAAGGTTCCTCCCCCTGCGCCGACCTGGGACTGCAGCAGGAAATCATCCTCTTTGCTGGCCAGAATCACGGCCCCACTGGCCTTTTGCAGGGGAGTATTGCCCAGGATATGATCAAAATGGAAATGGGTATTTAGGATACGTTCGAGGGTGAGATTGTTTTTCTTTATAAAATCAACCAGTTCTTTTGGGTCTCCCCCGGGGTCGACAACGATTGCCCTGGTATTGTAAGAGACAAGAAAACAATTGGTCTGCAATGGCCCCAATGGAAAACACTGTACTTCTAACATGTGACGACAACCCTCCAAAAACAAAAATTTTATGCAGAAGCGACTCAACCCTGAAGAGCTTATCCACCTGGAAGAGAGCCTGAACAAGACATTCAGGGAATTATTCCCCGGATCTTCCGGAACGGTCTACTGTCCCCGGGTCCCTCCCCGGGGAATCATATCGGGACAATCCGGATATCAGGTCTGTTTTCTGCCGGAAGAAGACAAGACCCTGATCCCTTTGACCCTCGAAGACGAACTGCTCGGGGTCTTTTTGATCAAAGGCATCGAGACGCACGGGTTCAACAGCCACGGACTCATCCTGGCCCACCTGGCCGCTCTTTGCCTCCAAAACCTCCTGTTGGCCAAGGAAAAGCAACACGACCCCCTGACCGGACTCTTGAACCGGACAGCCTTCATTTCCCGCATTGAACAGTCCATCGACCTGGCCGCCCGGTTTCTTCAGCCGGGCGGTCCTTCTTTCGAACTGACCACTTCCGAGTCCAGACCGGATTTCAGCCTCCTGGCCGTATCCGTCCGCGGCCTGGATCAGATCAACAAAGATCATGGCTACCGCTTCGGGGATTCGGTCTTGTGTTCCCTGGCCCGTGAACTTCGAGAGCTCTGTCCCGAGCAGAGCCTCCTGTCCCGATACAGGGAGCAGGTCTTTGCTATCTTAATCCCTGGTTTAGGACCTTTACAATCAAAAAAAACAGCCGTCAAGCTGCAGCAGGGGTTGGCCGCTCTCATTTTCAGGACTCCCGTCACCGGAGAACAACTGAAAATCAGAGTGGGGATCGGCTCAACCAACTATCCCCAGGACCTGCACGGTTCTCAACTCAGGGCCCATTCCTTTGAAAAGGCCAGGGCCCTGCTCAAAAACGCGCTCCACGCCCTGGACAGAGGGCGGACAGGCCACCCGGAACATCCCTTTGCCTTTTCCAGGATCCTGACCCATGGCGGGGCAATCATCCGAAAGACCTCCCTGGATCGAGTCAGGGTCGATCTCGGCTATCTGCACCAGGCGGTTGAGGGTCAGCGTTTTAACGTCCACGAGAAATCAGATCCCGATCACGGCCGGCCGGTTCTCAGAGATGGCAAGCCTCTTCCCAAGGGGGAGATCATGCTCGTCGAGGTTGGTCCGGACGAATCCCTGGCCGAAGTGCTCTACATCCAGGAGCCCAAAAGGGAAATAACCCCGGGGGATGTTTTGACCCTGACCAGATCCGGAATCAGAAACCCGCCCTCTGAAACCTCGGAAAAGGGGCATTCTCCGCTACTGTCTTTTCAGAACTTCCTCTGGAACTGGCAAAAAGACAAGGACCAGAGGACGTTGTTTTCCCTGCTCCTTATCCGGCTGCAGGGCACTGCAGAATCGGGACCTTCTGAAAAAAATGATGACGACCCCCTCCTCCTGATCCGGGAGAAGATCAAAAAACTGCACGGGGCTCAGGCAATCATCGGTGAATACGGCTCAAAAAGCCTGATGGTCTACCTCCCTGATCTCGGTCCAGAAGAGTCCCGGACCACGGCTGAAAAATTGAGTGAACTCGCTCCAGGCAAACGGCCCTCTTCACTGGCCATCGGTATCGGCTGCTATCCCTGCCTCGACTCGACCCGGGCCGAAATCCTGAACAATTGCCGCAAGGCCCTTGTTCATGCCCAGATGCTGCCCCCACCGCAAATTGCCTGCTTCGACTCCCAGACCCTGACCATCAGCGGAGACAGGTTCTATGCCCTCAACGACCTGCCCGGCGCCTGCACAGAATACGATCTGGCCCTGGTTATGGATCCGGAAAACAACACGGCCCGGAACTCTCTCGGGATCTGCCTGGCCAGACTGGGCCGGATCCACCGGGCCGTTGCCGAATTTCAGGAGGTCCTGCGCCTGGAACCGGAGAACTGTCTGGCCAGGTACAATCTGGGCTATGTCAGCCTGAAGACCGGAGACCGGAAGGAGGGCATCGAAAGCTTTCAAAAATGCCTGGAACTGGATCCGGATCACCTTTTCAGCCTGCTCCGGCTGGGTCTGCTGGCCGAAGGAGAGCACAACCGGCAACAGGCCAGAACATACTATCGCCAGGCCTTAGCCATCCCTGATGGGAAAAAACATGCCTACCGGCTCCTGGGAAAACTGGACATCACGGAGGGAGATCCGGAACAAGCCCGGACAAACCTGCAGAAGGCCCTGACCCACAACCCGCAGGACGCCGAAGCCATGCACCATTTGGCCAAACTCTACCTGGATGACGGCGAAGATCTGGAAATTGCGGAATCCCTGGCCAGAAAAAGCGCGGCCCTGCGGCCGGAACGCTTTGATTTCGTGGAACTCCTGGACACCATCCTTGTCCAACAGGGCAAAGGGGACCAGGCTCGGTTCCTGTGGGTTGAAAGCCGCATCGGAGAATAGAAACTTTCCTGGGTGAGCCTTCGTGGACCATACTTTTACTTTCTTGACAAAAACGGTTCAAGTCAGCTTCAACACCGCAATAATGATCCCGGCCATACTCACCGTCAGGCCAAAAGACCAGATCATGAATCGATCTATCCGCTTGGCAATACTTTCAAATCGTTGATCCATCTGCTCGAAGCGCTTGTCCATCTGCTCGAAGCGTTTGTCTACCTGCTCGAAGCGTTTGTCTACCTGCTCGAAGCGCTTTTCTACCTGCTCGAAGCGCTTTTCGATGAGGTCGAAGCCCTGCTTCATCAATTCCCGCTGATTCTTCAGTTCTTCTTCCACCCGAACCATTCGCTCTCGAAGCTCGATCTCATAGACATGAGGGGGTTTGGCCAGACTCTGGTCTGCCAGCCATTCGCACAGATGTTCACGGACATACTGGCCAATGGCTTGATAATCTTCTTGTCCAAGAGGCATTTTGGATCGCTCCCTTATACTTACGCTCGTCCTAAATTGAGGTTGTTATCAAATAGAGTTTAAAGCCTTCCTTTTGAAAAATCAAGTAAGCTAAATACTCTTTATTCTCGTGATTCGCGGGCAAAGCTCTTCTTTCTTCAAAATCCCCTGGTCCTGAGGATCATGGTGTATTTCCTGTCCCAGTGCAGATACTCCCGGACAAAGCCCTGGATTTCTCCGGGACCGATGTCCCGGGTCTTGTCTATCATATTCCGGTGGTGGGCGAGCGGCAAACCGTAGGACAAAAGGTCCGAGGCCTCGCTGCAGCGGGGAAGCAGGCCCTGCCTGTCCCGGAAATACTCCGCCTTTAGCATGTTGCAGGCCCGGTCGAGACGCTCCGGGTCAACCCTTTCCTGCTGCAAATTTTCAATCACCTTGAAAAAACCGGAAACCGCCTGTTCTACTTTGTCTGCACAGGTCCCGATATAAAATCCCAGAAAACCTATCCCGGGATTTGTCCAAAGCATGGGTGCGACCGAGTATCCGAGACCCTGCCGGTCCCTGAGTTCCTTGAACAGGATCCCGTCCTGTCCGGCCAGTAATTTTTTGACCAATGAGGTGCAGACATTGAGGGGGTCATCAAGCCCTGGAACCGGAAAAACCAGAAGGATATGGGCCTGGTTTCTCTCCTCGATTTCGAGCTCGAGTTCCTTCTGCCGCGACCAGTCGGGGATCGACAGGGCCGGCCCCTTGCGCAAGGACCTTTCTTGGAGTTTCCGGGCCGTTTCCTCAATCTCGGTCTGGTCGAAATCCCCACAGACGCTGAGCACCCAGGGTTGAGTCGACTGTTGCTGCCAAAAGCCTTTGAGGTCCTTGTGCTCAAAGGCATCAAGCCCTGCGGGATCTCCAAGGTGATAGAACCCGTAAGGATGTCCCGGGAAAAGGAAGGGGAAGATCTCCCTGGAAAACAGACCCAGGGGGTGGTCCGTCCTTTCGATCACCCGACTGGCCTGCTCAAAAGCGGATCTGGCTACTTCATCCGGATCGAACCGCGGCTCAAGGACTACATCCTGCAAAAGACCAAGCAGGTCCGAACTGAACCTGGAAGGAGACTTTGCCAAGATGGAAACCTGATCCCGGTTGGCCATTCCTTCCAGAGAGGCCGCCCTGTTGGAAAGAAAATCCCGTATAGCGGCGGCGTCTTTTTGCCAGGCCCCTTTGGTCAAAGTCCTGGCGGTCAGAGCGGCCAGGCCCTGTTCTGTTTTCTGAAGGAGTTGGTCGCCCCCGAGCCAGGTCAGGTCGATCCCGAAATAGGGAAGCGTCGGGTCGGGAAGCAAAACGAGACGGCATCCCCGGTCCAGTTCTTTGACCCTGGCCTGTCCATCCGCAGGCAAGGCCTCTTTCTTCCTCCTGTTCATCGGGGTCGATCTTTGGCGAAAAGAGGGCTCACTCTCGAGATCCGCGACCTCAATCCCGGACTCCCTCGGCAGGAAAAAGCACCCCTGCATCTGCTGCAGGCTGAACGTATCCAGCATGGCCTGCTGGACCTCTTCCAGACCCGCCTTTCTGATCTGCTGCAGGTAGCAATCCTCCGCAGCCAGGGTCTGTTCAAAGAACTGAAAATGGCCCATTTTGGAAGCCATACCGGCCAGGGTTTCTCTGGCCTGCAACAGACCGTGTTCCAGATTCAGCTTGGCCCGCTCCAGTTCCTCCCTGGTTACAGGCGTGGCTGCAAGTTCAGCGATATCCTGAAGCCACGTTTTCCAAAACGGTTTGACCTGATGCGGATCGAGCTGAACCTGGCAATAGATCATACCCTGCCCCTCAAGCAGCACCGGACTGATGCCCAGCTCGTCCACCAGTTTCTGGTCATACTTGTACCGGCTTGGATATCTGGAGGAGGTATCCCCGCCCAGGATGTAGGAAGCCAGCTCCAGAAAAGGAGAAACCAGGGCTGAAGAAGAAGGAGCCGGAAAGCAAAGTCCCAGGTAGCCTTTCTTCCAGGAGGTCTTGACCACTGAGACGGTTTTGCCCGGCTTTGCCGCCGGTTCGAAGGGACGCTGCCTGGAGAGCAGGGTCTTCTCCGGATAAAAATTTCCAAAGAGCCTCTCGGCCTTGTCCAGGACCTTGTTCCGGTTCACCTGTCCGCAGACCACCAGGAGCATTGCCTGGGGGAGATACACCCTCTGGAAATAATCCTTGATCTTCTGGAGGTTCAGGGCCTTGATTGTCTCCCGGTAGCCGATGATCGGCCGGGCGTAACCGGTTCCGGACCAGACCATTTTCTGGATCTGCTCAAACAAGCGATGTCTGGGGTTGTCTTCGTTTTTCTCCAGTTCGGCCAGGATCACCTCCTTTTCGAGCTCCAGTTCCTCTTCTCCGGCCGGGGGCCCGAGGCAGAGATCGTACAGGCTCTCCAGACCCACGGCCCAGCTTTCCGCCGGGAGATCCACCATGTATACGGTCTGGTCGAATCCGGTGGCGGCATTCAGGCTCCCTCCCCTTTTTTCGATCTGACCGGCAGCCTGTCCCGGATTCTCTCCCAGCCCTTTCTTGAAGGCCATATGTTCAAGCACATGGCTGATGCCGGCCTCGTCGGGACGTTCATGGCTCGATCCGGCCCGAACATAGAGCCGCATGACCACCAGGGGAAAACGCCGGTCCTCCTGAACCAGGACCTGCATTCCATTGGGCAGCACGCTCAAAACAGGCCGGGACTGGACTTCTTGGTGATTGTTATCAGTCATAATTTTTTGTGATTCAAAATAAAAGTGTCCAAAAATTGGTTCATCCGGGTTTTACGTAATTTCAGTTCTTCAGATGCCTCAGTCTCTTGTCCGTCATTTCGGCGGAGGCCGGAATCCAGGGGGTTGTCCCTGATTACAGACTTTGTATCAACGTTTTGATATTTAAGCTTAAAGGTTTACAATGATTGCATATATTTTTAATGACTTTAAAATTGGACACAATCTCGAAATCGAATTTCGAATTTCGTGCTTCGAATTTAACCAAAAAGAGACACTTGTCCAAATAATGTTCCAAATTTTAGAAACGGCCGGTATCAGGATACCTTCTTTCTCATTTTCCTTCTTCCCTGACTGTCCGCCCTGGAGCCATTTGTTTCCCGGACTCTCCCTGGATCCGGCAATCCCTTGAAAAGAGACCAGAACTGAGGCCAGAGCCGGGTCAATTCCCCGGGATTCTTGACCGCCAGCCCGGGCCGCTTCAGGGCCATGACCGCCAGAGCCATGCTCCACCAGGGATGAAGCGTCGACATTTTCAACTGCGGACAGTTGTGCAGGTCGAGTCCGTTTTGGATCAAAAGCCGGTCCTCGCTCAGGCTGTAGGCAGCCCCCAGACTGTCCAGGAGGACGAGGGCAAAATCCAGATCCTCTCCAGGAAAAACCACGAGCTCAGCTTCTCCCTGCCTGCTAAGAGCCTGGGCCAGGGCGAGGGGCAAAAGCCAGGGATTTCCTCTGGTATCGATGGACAGTGAAATCGCCTCCTCCCTGGAGAACTTCCCCTTGATCCCCGTGGCCTCAACCGTGACCTCCAGGCCCAGTTTTTCAAAAAGCTCCAAAACCGGCCCGCTTTCCGGCAGGTCCAGGGGAAACTCCCCCTGGATAGCGGCCTTGCCCCGGCTCACAAAGGCCATGGCCAGCAGGTATCCGCAAAAGACAGGATCCAGCGGAAGCGAGGGACGCTCGGGGATGCTCAGGGGCCCACCCGTGATCATCCAACCCTGCTCCTGTTGCCGGAATCGTCCCCCCCAAGCCGTGAGGACCCTGAAGACCCTGGACAAATCCAAAGGCAGACCCCCGGCCTCTTTTTGATTCAACAAGACCTCGGCTCCCGGTTTTAGGGTCGCCCCCAGGGTCAAAACCAGTGCCTTGACCATATCTGCGGAGGCATCAGGGGGGAGGTCCAGACGTGCATCGATCCTGCCGCTCGACTCCAGGCGGACAGGCAGGCCTCGGCTCCCGGGGACGAGGCTGATCATCCTCCCCCCCAGGGCCCGGACGATCCCCTCCACCGGTCTGACGTCGATCAACTTGAGTCGGCTTCCCCCTGAAAAGCGGCAAACCCCGGGCTTCATCGCCGCCAGGAAGATCAAGAGGTAGAGGTTGAACGGATCTTGCCCAACAAAAACGGTTTTCCGATCAAAATCGAGATCCTGGTCGCCCCGGCAGGAAACCCGGTCTTTTTCCCAGAAAAAGGTACCACCGGCCTGATTCAACCCCTTGATAAGCTCGAAGAGAGGATCGTTCAGAACCACTTCGGAGAGCATAAGCGGCGCCCCGGCAGCCGCCCCCAGGAAAACCCACATTCTGGAAAGCAGAATGTCTGTGGGACCGGGAAGGTCCATCCGGACCGGTTCCGGGCTTGGCCGCAACTCGAGCTCCCAGTCCTGTTTTTTCTCAAGACGTTCATAGCCGAGCCCGTTGACCAGATGAAACAGGCTGTGCATCATCCGTTCATCCAGGCCCTGGGTTTCGGCCTGGGTGCGCCAGTTCTGCCAGAGCTGTTTTTCCTGTGCAGGATCCACCAGAGACTTCTTTTTCTGTTTCCTGGACCCCGCTGCCTTGCTGAGCAGTCTACTCCGCTTTCCAAGAAGCCGTATCAACGCCCCATCCATTTCCTCGATTTCCGAGGTCAGGGACCTGCCTTTATCAGGACCGTGTTTTTTTTCCGACATGTGTTTGTTTCTCTTTGTACTATAAATGAAAGGGATTCCCGGCTCGGTATCCGATTTGAGCCTTTGCTTTGCCAGACCGTGGTCACAAACCGAATATCTGTTTACGGGAAAATAAAAGTATCGTAAACAGGAGCCTCAAGGCAAGACAGGCAAAGGCAGACAGGGTTCAAAAGGAGCAGGAAATCGCCCTGATGACCCCGGCTGCAGGAAGTTTGATCTTTTTTCTTGACAACTTGATAAAAATTTCACAAAGTGTTTTTCACCTTCTGACGGCAGCCAAACGTAACAACTCTTTTGTTATTGTTTATACATTATTTTCAAAAGACTACATGCTTTAAAACAGCAAAGACCCTGAAGACTGTAACGGCAATGCTTTTTTTTCGAAAATTGTGGAAGCAGGTACAAACGTATAACCCAAAGGAGACTGCACATGGCTGAGATAGGACATGGCGGGAAAGAGATCCAGGAAAGAATCATGAAGCCGGCTGAGGCCAAGGAAAAGATCAAGGGGTTGACCCAGGTTCCGGTCCGCAAACAGATCGCCAATGAAATCATCAATCTTGCCTACGGCTGGTTCAGCCCCCTGGAAGGATTCATGGGCAAGGAAGATGTCGAAGCCGTGGTCAAGAACATGCGTCTTGCCGACGGCACCATCTGGCCCATCCCCATTCTCTTTGATCTTTCCCAAGAGGAAGTACAAAACTACGGTGTCAAACCGGGAACATCGGTAGTGCTCAACTACCAGGACAACCCCATGGCCCTCTTCGAGGTCAGCGAAGTCTTCGAGTACGACAAGGCAGCCATCTGCCAGGCCGTGCTGGGAACCACCGAGGAGAAGCACCCCGGCTGCGCCCGGACCTACAGTTACAAAGACAAGTTCGTGGCCGGAAAGATCACTCTGCTCAAGGAACCCAAAATCAACGAGCCCTTTGGACCCTATTTTCTGCCCCCGCTAAAGATGCGGTCCATCATCAAGGAAAAGGGCTGGAACCGGACCGTGGCCCATCAGACCAGAAACGTGCCCCACACCGGTCACGAATGGCTGATGAAGGGCGCCTTTTTCCAGACGTACGGCGATCTGCCCATTGAAAAACCCGAAGTGGGCGTGGTGGTCAACGCGATCATCGGCGAAAAGCGGGTCAAGGACTACATTGACGAAGCCATTATCCTCTGCCAGGACGAACTGGAAAAGGCAGGCTACTTCGGTCCGCACAACCACCTGACCTCTCTGACCTTCTGGGACATGCGCTATGCCGGACCCAAGGAAGCCATTTTCCATGCCATATTGCGGGCCAACCTGGGCATCACCCACCACATGTACGGACGGGACCATGCCGGGGTCGGGGACTACTACGGCGCCTACGAGGCCCACCATCTCCTGGATACTGTCGGCAAAGAGCTGGACATCACTCCGGTCTATTCCATGAACTGGCTCTACTGCCCGGTCTGTGCCGAAATCACCAGCGAGGGTCTCTGCAACCACAAGGACGAGCAACAGAAGTTCAGCGGCACCCTGATCAGGAGCATCGTCACCGACGGGGTCAAGCCGCCCAGGTTGATCATCAGGCCGGAAGTCTTCGATCAGATCATGGCGTGTGCCGAAAAGTACGGCGAGGGCTCGCCCTTTGTCACCGAGGAATACCTGGAAAAGAGAACCCCGGTCTTTAATATCGAACCCCTCTAACTCATATCAGATGAGCAGATGGCGGCCCGGGTCGAAAAGAGCACACAAGGAAAACAGATTCAGGGAAATGATCATGCATTTTCCAGAGTCCCAATGAGGAGGTAACACGTATGGCAGGGAAAAACCCGATTTATGTCTGGGTCAATCAGGAACGATACGCAGAGCTGGAAAAGGCCGGCCTGGCTCATCACACCGAGGAACGGCTGGCCGGATTGAAGGTTCTGGTTGTCTACGCCGACGACGAACAGGCCAAGACCTTTGTCGACAAATTCGGAGCCAAGCACGATACTTCCACCACCGGAAGCATCGAACTCCTTCCCAAGGAGGTCAAGCACAGGCTCTACGATAAGGTGGTGGAAAAACAGAGTCTGGACGTTGTCTCGGATGTGTTGAAGGAGTTCTCGTAAGGGCTACAACCACCGCGGGGGCCTGCCTCCGGTTGGAGCGGTCCATTCGTTAACAAGCGGTTTTTCTGCCGCTTTTTGAATATATCACTGTAAAACCCAATTCCAACAAACCTGTTTGAAGGAGGATTCACAATGCCTAGTTATGTTAATCCGGAAAAATGTGACGGTTGCAAAGGCGGAGAAAAAACAGCCTGCTTGTACATCTGCCCCAATGACCTCATGATCCTGGATGAAAAAGAGATGAAGGCCTACAACCTGGAACCGGATCAGTGCTGGGAGTGCTACTCCTGCATCAAGATCTGCCCCCAGGGCGCTATCACCGCCAGGCCCTATGCCGACTTCGCCCCCATGGGCGGGACCAGCATTCCCCTGCGCAGCGCCGAGGACATCATGTGGACCATCCAGTTCCGGTCCGGTGAAGTCAAACGCTTCAAATTCCCCATCCGGACCACTCCGGAGGGATCCATCCAGCCTTTTGAGGGCAAACCCGAAGCCGATGATCTGGAAAGCGGACTGTTTTTCAATGAGAAGGAATTGAAGCCCCCCAAGGAAGTCCTGAACAAAAAAGTGGACATCCAGGATGCGGATTATACCGAAGTCATCTAAGCCTGACCGCTTTATTTTTGCTGGTTGCGAACACCTGAACCGATGGAACAACTTTGAAAAGGAGTGATATATGCCTCAGATACCAACTAAGAACGTAACCACAGGTCTGCCTCTGGCTGAACCGGAAGTCGTGGAAGTGGAAACCGACGCCCTGCTTATCGGCGGTGGCATGGGCTGCACCGGCGCCGCGGTGGAAGCGGTTCGCTGGGGAGACAAGTACGGCGTCAAGGTTCTGCTCGTGGACAAAGCCGCCCTGGAACGCTCCGGCGCCGTGGCTCCGGGACTTTCGGCCATCAACACCTATCTCGGCAAGAACGAGCCCGACGACTACGTGCGCATGGTCCGCACCGACCTGATGCACGTCGTCCGGGAAGATCTGATCTTCGACCTGGGCCGGCACGTGGACGACTCCGTCCACCTCTTCGAAGAGTGGGGACTGCCCATCTGGGTCAGCAAGGACGGCAAGAACCTGGACGGGGCCAAGGCCCAGTCCGAAGGCCTGAAGGTCCGGGAAGGGGCCGATGTGGTCCGCTCCGGTCGCTGGCAGTGCATGATCAACGGTGAATCCTACAAGGTCATCGTGGCCGAGGCCGCCAAGAACGCCCTGGGCGAAGACCGCTATCTGGAAAGGGTCTTCGTGGTCAAGCTGCTCCTGGACGCCAACGAACCTAACCGAGTGGCCGGAGCAGTCGGCTTCTCGGTCCGGGAAAACAAGGTCTACACCTTCAAGGCCAAGGGCATGATCGTGGCCTGCGGCGGTGCGGTCAACGTCTTCAGGCCCCGCTCCACCGGCGAAGGCATGGGCCGGGCCTGGTATCCGGTCTGGAACGCCGGTTCCACCTACACCATGTGCGCCCAGGTCGGCGCGGAAATGACCATGATGGAAAACAGGTTCGTCCCGGCCCGGTTCAAGGACGGCTACGGCCCTGTCGGTGCCTGGTTCCTGCTCTTCAAGGCCAAGGCCACCAACTACAAGGGCGAGGACTACACCCAGACCAACAAGGCCATGCTCAA
>JAIPER010000237.1 GCA_021737115.1 Desulfohalobiaceae bacterium | reverse complement strand
TTACCTGCTCCGCGGGACCATCCAGGTCCAAAACATAGGGGCCGTGGAAATCGATTTTCAGCGACGGCCCGAGTTACCAGCGGAACAAGGGGACAAAGACCAGGGACAGGAAAAAGCTCCAGGGGACTTTTCTCTTCCCTCTCTTCTGGTCAAGAGAATTGATTTCCCGCACATCGCCCTAGGGGCGGAACTGACCGGTGACCCCGCCGTTTTTTCTCTGACCGGAAAAATGGATATGACCTCCCTGGCCAAACTCGAAGGCGACCTCAGCTTGAAGCGCATCGACCGGCCGGGCCTGTCCAGCCGCCTAAGCGCCGGCTACACTGAACCGGACCTGGATCTGGACTGGCGCTTCCAATCCCCCGGAGGGGGACTGCTGGAGACCCTGCTTGGCAGGGAGCTCCCCGGCCCGATCGACTTCCACCTCCAGGGCCGGGGGCCGGTCAAGGACTGGGGGGCGGAGCTGAACCTGGTCCTGGAAGACAGACCGGTCCTGGCGGTCGACTTGAATCTCAGGCCCGGTGAAACGGAGCTGAATCTCAAGGCAGAAGGCGCCCTGCGGCCGGCGGATTACCTGCCCCGGCCCTATCGAAGGCTTGTGGACCAGACAGGGCCCCTGCCCTTTGCTTTAGACCTTGTCTACGACCGAACCGACAACCTGCTCAGCTACACGAAAATTGAACTTTCCACAGACTGGGCGAGCCTGGACATCCGGGGCAGCCTTGATCTTGGTAACGAGAGCCTGGACCAGCGCCTGGATCTGACCATCAATGAGCTCTCCGGGCTCAAGCCCCTGAGCCCCGTGCCCCTCAAAGGCTCCGCTCAACTCCAGGCCCGGATCAACGGCCCCTGGAAGCTGCCTGAAGCCAGGCTCAATCTTGAAGCAGGCCTGATCGAGGTCGGCGATTACAAAGCCGAAGAGACTTCCCTGGACCTGGTCCTCCACCCTCAGGTCGGTCCAGGGGCCGGGTTTCAATCCGTAGAACTCAGCGGGACCTCCCGCAGCAGAGGCTTCTCCAGCACAGCGCTCCCACTGGAGCTGCCCTTTGCCCAAGTCGATTTCGACTCCAGCTTCAGTACAAAGCAGGGTCTCGACATCGAGCAGATGAAAATCACCACCCCGAACGAAGATCTGGCCTTGAACGGCTGGTTGCGGACCAACGGCCGATTCCAGGCCGAAGTAACGGCCGCGCTTCAGGACATACAGGACCTGTCCCTGGACGTATCTCTGCCTCTGAGCGGGGGACTGAAGATGAGCGGCGAGGCCAGCGGCAACCTCCAAAGCCGGGAGATATCGGCCCGGGGCCGAACCCGGTTCCTGGATCTGGGGGGCCTGCCCCAGGATCTGCTTGAGCTGACCGGCAAAAATCCCGGGCTCGAGTTCAGGCTGGGACTCGACAAGCAGAGGATGAATCTGGAGTCGGCAGCCCTTGCGGGCGATCACCTCGATCTGACCCTCAGAGGCGGCATCGGGCTTAAGACAAAGGATGTGGACCTCGACTGGAATCTGACCGGCCCCAGGCTGGAGCAGCTCGCTTTCTGCAAGGACCTGGCCTGTCAGGGCCGGGTGGAGGCGAGCGGCGGACTCCAGGGGAGTTTCACGGATTTCAGGGCCACCATGAAAGCTGAAGTCTCCGAGTTCAGACTCCCTCCCCTGCTGCCGGCCACCCTGACCGTCCGGGCTGAGGCAGGCGGGCTCCCCTCGTCCCCCCAGGGAGAGCTCAGCCTCGATCTGGCCAGATCGAATAGCCTTTTTCAATTCAGGACCGAGGTGGCCTACTCGGACCAGTTTTTGCAGCTAAAGAACATCAAGGCCCAGGCCCCGCAGACCATACTCACCGGCTCCCTGAGTCTCGATCTCCCTGAGACGTCGCTTCAGACGAGCCTCGACCTTCAGGCCGGGGACGTCTCCTGGCTCCAGGCCTTTATCCCGGATCCCGGGATAGCCGGTGGTCTGAGCCTGGAGCTGACCGCGGCCGGCCCCCTCGACAACCCGAAGACGATCCTGCAATTCCAGGCCAATGATCTGTCCTACTCCGGCCTCAGCGCGGCTGCCCTGAGCGGGAAACTTCAGGTGCTGGATATTCCCGGACAAAAACTCGACCTGCATCTTTCGGGACGCAGGATAAACACCGCTGGCGTCCTTTTGAAACAGACTGAGGTCACCGTCAAGGGAGACAGAGACGCCTTTGATCTGGCCCTGAATCTTCGGGGAACGGCCCGGGAGCCCTTCCGGCTGCAGACTCGGGGACGTTTGTCCATCACGGAGACCCTGCAGCGGATTGTCCTTAAGAGCGGAAGCGGCGGTTTCGGCAGCATCCCCCTCTCCTGGACGAAGCCCCTCGCCTTCGAACGCTCAGGCCAGGACCTTCGTCTCTCCTGCCCGGGGCTGAATCTCGGACAGGGGGAGTTGCGGGTCACGACCGATCTCGAGCAGGACCGGCTGCAGGGCAGGATCAGCCTGAGCGGCTTTGACCTCTCCACCCTGGAAGCCGAAGCCTTGCCGCCGCTTCTGGGGCAGATCTCTCTGGAGCTGGATCTGGCCGGAACCCCGAAGCAGCCGGAACTGGACCTCGTAACCAGTATTCAAGGGCTGCAGCCGGTCGGTGATGACCTACCGGAGATTCACCCGATCACGGCCGATCTGACCGCTTCCTATCGCCAGGATGACTTTCAGGCCGCACTCCAGGCCGCGAGCCCTGGGGTTGAGGTGAAGACCAGGCTGCAGGTCCCGACCCGGCTCTCTCTGCGTCCTTTTGTCCTTAAACCCGGGGACGGGCTGAAAGGATCGGCCCACATGACCGCAAATCTGGAGCCCCTAGGCGCCATGCTGGACTTAGAGGGCCAACGGGTGGCTGGTCGTCTTAAAACCGACCTCGGCTTCTCCGGTTCTCTGCCTGCCCCCGACCTGAAAGGCAGGGCGGTTTTAGAACAGGGAAGCTATGAAAATGTCCACTCCGGCACAATCTTACGAGACCTGTCTCTGCAATGCACCTTTGAAGACAAAACCATTCATCTACAATCCCTGACCGCTTCCGACGGACAAGAGGGCACGATCAGTGTAACTGGAAAGCTGAGCCTGCCGCCGGATAACGGATTTTTGGCAGACGCTTCTTTGCTCCTGGAAAAGGCCAGGCTGGTCAGAATGGATGCTCTGAGCGCCCAAACAGATGGTGAGATCCACTTTACAAAAGACGTCACCGCCTCCGAACTCTCCGGCGAATTGAGCATCACCCCCATCGAAGTCAGAATCCCCGAGGCCCGCCCCCAAGGCCTGGAAGGCTTAACCGTTGTCAGAACCGATTCTCGAACAGAGACCTCTCAAAAGAACAAGTCCGGGAAGTCGCAGCCATCCGCCCTGTCCGCCCTGAACCTGGATATCCGGATCAGCATCCCCTCCCGGTGTTTCGTCCGGGGAAAGGGACTGGATTCCGAATGGCAGGGAGATTTCCGAATCACAAACACGGCCGCCGAACCGAAGATCAATGGGAATATCAGATTGATCCGGGGACACGTTGATTTTTTGACCAAGCGCTTTGACCTCAAACAAGGGCTGATCACCTTTGTCAATGAGATTCCGCCCAAACCCATTCTAGACATCCAGGCCGTAACCCGCTCCGGCGATTTGAGCATCACTCTGTCCATTACCGGTTCCACGACAGATCCCGCCTTGGCCCTCAGTTCGGAACCTTCTCTGCCCCGAGACGAAATCCTGGCCCGACTCCTGTTCGACCGCGACCTGAGCGAGATCACCCCGGTCCAGGCCGTGAAGCTGGCCCTGGCCGTCAGGACCCTGACCAGGGGGGGCACCGGTCAGGGCATCATGGACAAGTTCAGGCAGACCATGGGCCTGGACGAACTGGACATAAAAACCCAAGCAGGGCAAGAAGGGGGGCCAGTGGTGGGCATGGGGAAATACCTGAATGAGTACATCTACTTCAAGGTGGAGCAGGGGCTTGGAGCTGAAAGCAGCGAAGTCACCGTGCAGATCGAACTCACTCCTCAGATCACCCTGGAGTCCTCGGCCGGATCGTTCAATCAGGGGGTTGAGATCCTCTGGGAGTACAGCTATTGATATCCGCTGCACACTTCGCGCCAAACGCGATTTGTGCAGATGATGGGGATGGCCACAAAGTACAGAAGCAGGTTGTCCCCTTCCGGAAAAGTGTACCCGCTTTTCAACTGAAAGAACCAAACCCCGGCAATGAAAATGAGAAAATCCCGGACGATGACAAAGGCCTTCATGGAACCGTCCCTTACCCAGGCTGGGGCACGCCCCCGAAAACGGCCAGAAGCAAGCCAAGCAACAGCACCTGGATCAACCAGCCAATGACGCAGACGCCGACGGCCCGGAGAGTGCTCTCGTAATCCAGAGCCTGCCTGACGGCGATCACCATTGCCACCAGCATCCAGATGCTGGCGGCGAAAAATACTATCCCGCGCAAGAACGGGATAATGCCCAGAATCCGGATCAGTCCTGGAGCGCTGGAAAATCCGATGGTCCGGAGCAATTCGCCCTGATCCGCATGCGTATGTGGTTCGGGCAGCATTTTGGCACCGATGAAATAGGTGAGTAAAGCCCAGACATACCAGCCCAGCAAGGCGGTAATGGTGCCCAAGAAAATTCCGCTAAGGCCCTGGGTCGTGACCACTCCGATGCCGGCCGCAAGGCTTGAGAGAACCACAACCCCCATGGCCTGTTTCATGGCGCCTGTATCCGCTTCCACTTCTTCATAGAGTCCGACATCCAGTTTGGCCGCCCGAATCATCCGGTTGACAAAGGGGTCCATACTCTTCTCCTGTTGAATTCTGGGTTATTATACTTTACTGATCCAACTTAGCTTTTTGTGAAATTTGGGCCTGGAGCCTTAGGGTCGCCAGTCTTTGTTGTCAAAACCAAAATTGGATCAGTATTACGGTCGTCATAATCGAGAATTATGTTTTGGCTTCGCAAAACATTAATTCCTTATTCGTTTTGCCTATTCGAAAATCCTGGCAGCTGATGCTTGAAATTTCGCAGCCTTGCAATTTATTCCTCGCGTTTGTAAAAAAAAGCCCGCTTCTATTTTAGAAGCGGGCCTGTTAACATAAGAGCTATCATGCACTCTTTCTTCTTTTCCAAAGCTGCATTTCCTGCATTTTGTTCTTACGATCCCGGGCAAGACCTTTGGCAATCAAGGCCTGGTTTTTCTTATAGCCCCATTTCTGCTTATACTCTTCAGGAGTCAGACCATGGGTTGCAAAATGTCTCTTGGTCAGAACCTTAAATGTTTTGCCACATTCAAGACAGACAACCGATTTTTCCCGAATCGCTTTCTTTGGGTCCACAGCAGGTTCCTGTTTGCCTTGAACGCTTTCCATGGACTCGTCGCCTGTGGAGACAGATTTAATACTTTCGGACAGCGTCTTGACCATTGAAGAGATTTCATCTTCAGTCATATTCCTCACGCCTGCCTGGGCCTTCACGATTTCCAAAGCTTCCTGTACATACTCTTCCATAACATTCTCCTTGTTTTTTAAGTTGCAATAAAGATAAACGTACCCCATTTCTCTTACACTGTAAAGAGTCTATCTTCCTAGATGATCATATTATACCAGAAGTTGGCATAAATTGCGCTTTTATATCTGCCTTCACTGAAACCTTATAAGGCTCATGTATATACTGATCCAACTTAGCTTTTTGTGAAATTCGGGCCTGGACACTTAAGGTCACCAGTATTTGTAGTAAAAACCAAAATTGGATCAGTATAACAGGAGGTCCATTTCGGGCCTACTTCTGGTATCTGATTGATAAAATTTAAAAAAGATGGTAATTTCAAAAAAAGGCGCCGGGTCCGTTTTTTCGCCGGACCCGGCGCTAGGTAGTCTTCCGCGGATACTTTGAAAATGATAGAAAGCAGATTATTGCCCACGGATCACACGGATTGACACGGATAGGTTTTCTTTTTGCCTGCCAGCAATAAGAGGCTGGCAGGCAAATGCCATCGCCTTGCGGCATG
>JAIPER010000236.1 GCA_021737115.1 Desulfohalobiaceae bacterium | reverse complement strand
GATCAGTTCTTCCGGGGACATCTTCTGCAGTTGCTCCTCATCGATGCCCAGGACATCGGCCAGTTGCTTTGGATCCTTCAGCCAGTCCCGAAGCAGGGTCCTGACCGTGTCCTCGAGCTCGATCCCTTCCGGCAGTTCCAGTTCCTGTCCCTGGAAATAGTGGGCAAAGATCCGGTCGTAGAGATCGAAGTGCCGCTCGGACTTGACCAGGATGGACCTGGCCGCGGTGTAGAACCCGTCGAGCGTGGTGATCAACCCCGCCTGCAGGGCCTTCTGCAGCCTGAGAAAGGCCGTGGGGGTCACCCCCACCCCGTGTTCTCTCAAGAGGTAGAAAAAATTTACAAACATAATTACGGTCGTCACAAAAAGAGTTTTTTCTGTAAAAGCCTTCGTTCTGTTTTAGGATACGGGAGTCACCATGATTTGTTCCTCCCGTAATTATATATCTAAGAATAATTCTTATAAAAAATCATCAACACTTTCCAGTTCAATAATACAATTTATGGCTGCTGATGTTGTAAAAGTTATACCAACTTTGCCCCCAAAGGTCCAAGGGCTCGGAATAACAATTAGGACCGTAAACGGGATAAGTTGTCCTTGATCAGCCGGTAATCGCTGCTCTTCTTGAACAGGACCCCGAGGTAGGGGATGCTGCCCTTTTTGACCTGGCGGGGACTGAAGTCCGGATCCTGATCAAGGGCCCTGATCCAGTTGATGAGCTCCCGGGTGGCCGGCTTCTTTTCCATGCCCTGCACCCGGCGCATGTTGTAAAAGGCCTGGATGCAGTTGTCTTTCAAGTCCTCGTTTATTTTCGGAAAATGAACATCGACGATCCTGCGCATCATGTCCGGCTCGGGAAAGGCGATGTGGTGAAAGTTGCACCGCCCCAGAAAGGGCTCGGAGAGATCCTTCTTGGCGTTGGAGGTGATGATGATCACCGGCCTGTGCTTGGCTTTGAGCGTCTTGTCGATCTCGATGATGTCGAATTCCATCTGGTCCAGGACATCGAGCATGTCGTCCTGAAAGTCGCTGTCCGCCTTGTCGATTTCATCGATGAGCAGAACGACCCGCTCATCGGCCCGAAAGGCCTGGCCGATCTTGCCCATTTTGATGTAGTCCTCGATGTTGCTCACATCACGGGACGAGTCGGCAAAACGGCTGTCGTTGAGCCTGGTCAGGGTGTCGTACTGATAGAGAGTGTCCTGGAGCTTCATGGTGGACTTCACATTGAGCACCAAAAGCCTCATTTTCAAAGATTCGGCAATGGCGTGGGCCAGCATGGTCTTTCCGGTGCCGGGTTCGCCTTTTAAGAGCAGGGGCATCTCCAGGGCCATGGAGATATTCACGATCTGGGCCAGTTCTTCGTCCAGGACGTATTTGGTTTCGTTTTGAAATTGGGTTTGCAGGTTATCTTCAGTGTACATGGTTCCTCCCAAAAAAAACATCCAATGTTGAAGTCGTGATTTGCCGGCCCGGTAGCATCCCGGTTTCCTGGATAATGGGAAAAAAAGAATTAGGGAAAGACCCAACCGGGCGGTTGTCGCCAAGCAACGGAAACGATACCAGAATATGCTAACAAAGGAAAGGAACGCAAACCCGGCCTTACCCCAAATCCTGAAACCTTTTCAAGCCTGCGGCTCGGGGTTCGGGCCGAAAAACGATCTTCCCGCTCTGTCTTCAGCAAAAAGGTGCCGAGCCCACGTGATCAAGTCTGCGAATCTACCGACGGAAAAAGCCGAAAACGAGGCATAAAGGACAGATATTCTTTCCCAATAAAAAAAGCCTTGACAAAACTTTTTTGCCTGCATTAAGCTTAACACGTAAAAGGTAAACTATCCGAAAGGATGGGACTCTGCTGCAAGGCAGACATGCACCTTCACGTGTATGACAAAGTCTAGAGCCTAACCCGGGTTTCAGAAAAATCCCGGCACGGCTGTCTGGCTGCCGTAAGAACACATTTGTGAAAAACCCATTCTTGCGGGAGCCGACCGCAGAATGGGTTTTTTTTATGTACAAGTGATTTCTTGGCTATGAGACGCTCAAACACCCTTAAATATATCGAGAAACCAGGGCAGCAATCCGGCATCACCCTCATCGAGTTGCTGGTAACGGTTGCCGTGCTCTCCATCATGGCCGCCATCGCCATACCGAACTATCTGGCAATGCTGCCGGGCATGCGCTTGAACGGCGCAACCCGGATGGTCATGGGAGACCTGATGGGGGCGAGGATGAAGGCGGTCAAGGAAAACAACGAATACAAAGTCTTTTTCCTTAACAATCATCAATACAAGATACTGGATGACGACAACAATGACGGTAACGAGGATTCCGGCGAAGCTGCCGCCAGCAAGGATATTCAGAACGAATACTACGATGTCTCATTCAATGCCACTGCAAACCCTATATTCCGTCCCAGAGGAACAGCTTCGGGAAGCACCATCAGTATACAAAACTCAAGCGGCTCAAAATCGATAACCATCAACCTCACCGGTCGCGTAAAACTAAATTGATGAATGTATTTTTTCAAAATCCAGCCAAGCAGACAAATGAAAAACAAAAAAATACAACAAACATTTGAGCACCAGACGAGTAAAGGGTTCACTCTGGTTGAGGTATTGATGGCCATGTTTATCCTCTCGGTCGGCCTTCTGGGCATAGCAGCTTTAACCGTGGGAATAGCTCAAAGCAACCGGGTCAGCCGGGACCTGACCGTAGCCACCACCCTGGTCCAGGACAAGCTGGAAGATCTCCGGAAAACATCCTATTTGAACGTCGCGTCTGAAGCCAAGTCGGCCTTGGCCAGCCCGTATTCAGATTTTAGACGAGGCGTAAGCGTGGCCGTGGATACACCTGAGGCCGGCATGAAAACCGTAACGGTTAACGTCTCCTGGGATTCTGACAATCACGAGGTCGAATTAAAAACCATACTCGTTCAATAGCAGGAAAATCATTGCCAAGTTCCGCAAATAATACAGACAAGGGTTTTACGCTTACAGAGCTGCTGATAGCCATGACCATCTCCCTGTTGATCCTGGCCTCTCTGGGAACGATTTTTCTATCCCAGCTAAAAACATACAATGTTCAGGAACAACTGATTGAAATGACCCAAAACGCCCGAGCCGCTATGGATTTTATGAGTCGCGAAATTCGTATGGCAGGCTACGGTGTGCCCAAATCGAATCTTTCCTGCTGGATCGATTGGGTTGCTGGAGTGACCATGAGCAAGGCCGTGACCATTGAGGATGGAAGCGGAGCTTCGGGAAGTGATATCATTCACATCGCAGCCTGCTTCGATGGTCCAGCCAGCACCCTCTCTTCAGCAGTATCCGCCGGGAGCACGACACTTCAAGTTCAATCAGGTCACGGCGGTGAATTCAATCTGAACCTGAAAAAAGTCATTTCCCTGAACGGTCTTGAAAATGCTCTTATAACCAACATTTCAAGCGATACTTTAACCATTGATACCGACCCAAACACCACAGGCAATCAGGGCTTAAAAAACAGCTACCAGAACGGGACCACCCTGAGCATCGCCAAGGTCATCAGCTACTCCATCGTTTCAGAAACAGAAAATTCCCGGACTGTTTATACACTGAAAAGAAACGAAAACCTAGGAGCCGGGCGCCAACCGCTGGCCGAAAACATCATTGATCTAGACGCTTCAATGTCCGGGAACACGATCGAGATAAATCCAGTGGAAGCCCAGACCGAAAAGCCCGACCCTGATTATTCGCAAAATAACGGCCATCGGACTATAAAGCTCCGTTCTTACGTAACTCCTCCAAATCTGTCTATGTAGACATGAGAACCAAGTCGTCTACAAAATAGGAGAAAAAGAAGAGTGAGCGTTTCTATTAAAAAATGGAAGTCACGATCATGAAAGACTTGTTAGACACAATGAAGAAAGAAGAGGGTGCGGCACTCCCCTCCTCTTTGATGTTCTTAATAATCTTATCGTTACTCGGGAGTACGTTCTTGTTGCTGACCAGAACCGATCTGCACATTGGAAGCAATCACAGAGCCAACGCACACGCTTTTTACCAGGCGAATGCAGGAGTTAATCATACGCTGGCTAAAATTGAAGCGGAGCTTCAAAACAGCAACAGCACCTTTGCCCTTCCGGCAACACTCGGAGCTGCTTCTACTCTTTCCTATTCACAGCCCAGTGGTTTCTCTTTCACAATTTCATCGATTACAAAAGTTGCAGACTTGGAGTATGCTTTCCGCAGCACCGGAAGCGGTCCAAAAAGTTCAAAATCGATCCTGGATGTAACCTTTGCCAGGGACCCGGCGATCAATTTTGCCGTCTTTGGCGATAAAAAGGTCGATGTCGGAAACACAGCGGGAATTTACAGCTATGACTCGTCTGTAGTCACGAATCCTTCCCCGGCTAATTCAACCGGGCAAGGGAATACAGGATCAAACGAATCAGTCATCCTGCGAAACAGCTGCGTAGTGGATGGAGACGTAGCCCTCGGCGAAGACCCCTTAGGCAACGATGGGAGGCTTACTGATCACGGAGGAATCGTTTCAGGAACAAACGGAGAGGATATCGAACGTATCGACCCTGACCCTCTGGGCGTGGTTGACGGAGAATATGCCCCGAACTTTACATCTTACAGAATTACGAATGATAACAGCAACGGCACGTTTCCAAGCGGGGCCATAACAGGGGACGATCTGACTCTGGGGAACGGACAAAATGCCACCCTGCCGGGAAAGCCGGGAGGAGCCAACTACTATTTCCATGACATCAGACTCGCAAATAGCGCCACTTTGAATATCGATACAAGCAGTGGGCCGGCCTACATCTACCTGACCGGAGAGATCGATGCCGTCACCGGATCGAATTTCAAGAATACCGATGCAGGAGCGACCGGCAGACCCAGGGATTTTTCCATCTTCGCCAATTCCCAGAATGATACCGATAAAATTTCAATCGGCAATGATGTTGAGTTTTCAGGATTGATTTATGCTCCCTATATCACCGTCAGAATGGATAACTCAGCGGATATTTACGGGGCTATCCTGGCCCATGAAACAGAGATAATTAATTCCGTAGACATATACTTTGATATAGGCATAACAAATGAATATATTTCAAAAAATATCTCACTGACGTCCTGGCGCGATCTCCATGGCCCATTGTGATCGTGAACGGGGAAAAGTCAAGCTACGTCATGGGCAGCTGCTGCAGCTTGTTTTCCGGCCGTGATGTTCCGGAAACTTGTATTTATCCATACGCCCTCTGATTTGAAGATTTCCTCGATTTCCAGCACCGATTCGTATCTGAACAGGATCAAGGATCTATAGATGAAAGGACAACCTGCAAGTTACTCATCGCAAAGTGGTGCCGCCCTGGCCACTTCACTCATCCTTCTGGCTATACTTTCTTTGCTGGGAGGGACCGCTACAATTCTTACAACCACAGATCTGCACATCGGCCGAAACTATAAATCAAACGTCAGGGCATTTTATGACGGAGAAACCGGGGTCAACTATGCCCTGTCGAAAATCGAGACAGGACTGCAAAACGGAACATTCTCTCTGCCGGGGAGCATTGGACGCAATGTCACTCTTTCCTATGTGGTGCCAAACGATTTCTCCTTCACGATTTCAGGGATAACAAAAATTGCCGCAAACGGATATTCCTTTACCAGTACCGGATACGGCCCAGGCAATTCATCAGAATCTGTTTTGAAGGTAACCTTTGCCAGGGAATCTGCCATCAACTTTGCGGCCTTTGGAGATAGCAAGCTCGACGCCAAGAGCGGTGGCAGTACCCAGAGCTACGACAGCGGCAGCTCCGTACCCTGGATCAGCGATCCGACTCATGCTTCCTTCAATTCCACCCATGAAGCCGATGTCGGCTCCAATGACGATCTTACGACCCATAGCGGGGCTTTTATCGACGGGAACGGCGTATTCGGCGCAAAGGACGACGGAACGGCCACTGCAAACAACATTGACGGACAGACCATCTTCTACGGGACCGCGCCGGTCAATGCCGACAGAATCGATCCCGACCCTCTCGGAGTCACTTCTCCCGGGGGGA
>JAIPER010000235.1 GCA_021737115.1 Desulfohalobiaceae bacterium | reverse complement strand
TTTTTGAGATGCTGCAGGAAATCCGCCGCCATGGCCCCGTCGATAATCCGGTGATCCACGGATAGACCGAGGGTCATGACTTTTCGGGTCTTGACCTGGCCGTCATCCAGGTAAAGTTCATCTCTGGCCTTGCACACCGATAGAATTCCGCTCTGGGGCGGATTGATGATGGCCGTGAAATGGGTGATATCGAACTGGGCCAGACTGGAGATGGTAAAGGTCCCCCGCTGCAGCTCGTCCATGGTCAATGTCCCTGATTTGGCCCGGTTCACCAGGTCCCGTCGCTGTCTGACCAGGTCCGCGAACCCCGCCTGGTCTGTCTGGGAAAGGGCCGGAACAATCAGCCCTTCCGGCAAGGCCACAGCCAGACAGACATTGATCTCGGGCATGATATGAATTTCGTTTTCCTTCAGCTGTGCGTTGAGCATAGGAAAATCCAGAATATTCAAAGAAACCGCTTTGATGAGAAAATCATTGACAGAAGGCCTGAGATCAAATTGCTCCCCGAAATCCGGCAGAATGGCCTTGCGAAAGGCAAGAAGCGGATCCATAACGATATCCGAAAAAAAGGAAATGTGCGGGACGGTGAAGGCGCTCTCCGACATGCGCCTGGCAATGACTTGGCGCATGGAATTCATGGGGATGACCTTGCCTAAACCGGGCGCTGTCTGTTCTGACGAGGCCTCCTGCACATCGTTTTGCATAATGCGTCCGCGAACGCCCGTTCCCTGGACCTGGTCCAGGTCAACCCCTTGTTTGGCGGCAAAACGCGAGGCCAGAGTCGAGGCTTTGGCTGTTGTTTCTTGTGCTTGAACGGCTGCCTGTTCAACATCCTGGTAGCGGATGATTCCGTCAGGTCCGGTCCCTGACAGACCTGCCAGGTCGACCTCCTTTCTCCTGGCCAGCCTTCTGGCGGCCGGTACGGCCTTGACTGCAGTATCCCTGGCCTCAGGTGCGTTTTTTTTCCTATCCGGAGTCTGCTCCGGATAGGATCCTCCACCCTTTTCCGGTGGAGCGGGCGAAGCTACTTTCCTATATTCCTCCGGGATCTCTTCTCCTGGCTCGATGATCAATCCGGCCAGAGACAACACCGGCATTTCCCTGTCCGCTGGTATGAAAATTTTGGCCAGAACGCCCGTGGCCGGAGCTTCGACTTCTGTCGTGACCTTCTCGGCCTCGACCACGAACAGGGCTTCCCCTTTCTCGACCTGATCGCCTTCAGATTTGAGCCATTCAACAATCTTTCCCTTTTCCACCGTGACCCCAAGCATGGGGACGACAACTTCTGTAGCCATACTCCCCCCGTGCTCAGTATTTCATGAGATTCCGGATTGATTGCATCAGCCGTTCCTGCCCGAACATATAGGCCTTTTCCAGAGGCGGAGAAAAAGGAACCGGCGTATCCGGGGAAGCATTGCGGAGAATCGGCGCCTTCAAGGCGTAAACAGCCTCTTCTGCAACCAGGGCCGATACCTCCGAGGCGACCCCGCAGGTGATGTTGTCCTCATCAGCCACCAGGAGCCGTCCGGTCTTTTTGACCGAATCAAGAATTGTTTTCCTGTCCAGAGGGACCAGGGTCCTCAAGTCGACGACTTCCACCTCTATTCCCTTCTCGGCCGCCTCTTCTGCCGCTTTCAGGGCCTCGGTGACCAGGGCATGAGTGGCCACCACCGTTACGTCTGTGCCCGCTCTTTTTATTTCGGCCTGGCCGAAAGGAATGGTGTAGCTCTCTTCAGGCACATCCCCCTTGGTATTGTACAACCTCTTGTGCTCGACAAAGATAACCGGGTTGTCGTTCTGAATGGCCTCCATGAGCAGGCCTTTAGCGTCATAGGCCGTAGCCGGCACAGCCACCAGGAGACCGGGAATATGCATGAACAGGGAGTGAAAACTCTGAGAATGCTGAGCCGCCGTTCCCCGGCCTGCGCCGATATTCACTCTGAGGACCATGGGCACTTTCCCCTTGCCTCCGAACATGTAGCGCATCTTGGCCATCTGGTTGATGATCATGTCCATGCAGACCGTGGTGAAATCAATGAACATGATCTCCACCACCGGGCGCATGCCGGTCAGGGCGGCCCCAACTCCGGCCCCGACGAACCCGGCCTCGGCGATAGGCGTGTCCACCACTCTGTCCGGTCCGAACTCGTCCTGCAACCCTTTGGTAATCTGAAATATTCCTCCGTAGCACCCGACATCCTCGCCCAGGATCACAACCCGTTCATCGGTGCGCATGGATTCCCGCAAGGCCTCATTCAACGCTTCGCAATAGGTGATCTCTCGCATCTTCCCTTCCCCTTAATTCACCAAAACATCTTCATACATCTCATCAAGATCAGGAAACTCGCTTTGTTTGGCAAATGCAACCGCCTCTTCAATGGCCCGGACCACCTGGTCATCGATATCCTGCAGTCCTTTTTCGGTGATTTGCTTGTTCTGGATCATTTTCCCGGCTAATCGGGCAATGGGACATTTCTCCTTCCAGGATTCGATTTCGTCCTTGGCCCTGTATCGACCCCCCTGATTCGGGTCTCCTTCGTGGTGCCCGCGCCAGCGGTATGTTTTACATTCGATCAACGTCGGGCCTTCTCCGGCCCTGGCCCTCTCCACGGCCTTGAAGGCCGCTTGATAGACCTCGATCACGTCGTTGCCGTCCACTGTCACCCCTGGGATGTCATAGGCAGTGGCCCGGATTGAGATGTCTGAAATTGGCATGTGTTTGGCCTGGCAGACCGAAATCCCGTAGAGGTTGTTTTCACAGACATAAACAACCGGTAACTTGTGAATGGAGGCCAGGTTGAGGCTTTCGTGAAATGTTCCGTTATTGGAGGCGTCATCGCCAAAAAAACAGCCCGTAACTTGCTGTGTTTTGCGCCATTTGGCCGACCAGCCCGCGCCGGTGGCTATGGGCAGTCCGCCGCCGGCAATGCCGTTGGCCCCCAAAATCCCGGCCTCCATGTCCGCGATGTGCATAGAGCCGCCTTTGCCTTTGCAGTATCCGGTCTTTTTCCCGAAGAGTTCCGCCATCATGCGCTTCAACTCAGCCCCTTTGGCGATGACATGGCCGTGCCCCCTGTGCGTGCTGGTGATATAATCATCCTGGGCCAGGGTGGCGCAGACTCCGGCGGCAACTGCCTCTTCTCCGATATACAGATGCGCAAGCCCCGGCACAAGACCTCTTGCGTAGAGATCCACTATCCTCTCCTCAAACTCACGGATAGTTTTCATGGTCCTGTAAAGATCAACCATCACATCTATTTTTAGTTTCATTGAGATCCTCCGACAAGACAACATTGGTGTGTTCATTCCTTTGCCCCACCTACATCTGCAAATGCAATACCGTGTATGGCAGAATCAGCACCTGTCAGAACCAGTTTTCAGATAAGGGCCTTAGTCGATTACCTCTATTTTTAAACTTTGCTTGACAATTCCATTTGGTTACCACAATACTATATTTTCATCATATGTTCGAAAACAGGACAACTGTTTCAAATCAGGACAATTACATTGCAAATGCGGCCGACGCTCGGTCAGGGCTGCTCTGTCTTGGATTAGCAGGGGCCTCTGCAAGGGTACCAAATCCCCGGTCGACCGGGAAAGGAAGCAAATGATGACTGACGATAAGAAACCAGCCTGGCTGAAAATCAAAATCCCTGCTGCAAAAAAGGAAACCGAGTTGTTTGCCGGGATAAAACAAAGGGCGCTGTGCACTGTCTGCGTTGAGGCTCATTGTCCTAATCAGCTCGAGTGTTTTCAGCGGGGAACCGCGACCTTCATGCTTCTTGGGCCGACATGCACCCGAAGATGCACCTTTTGCGCAGTGGGCAAAACACCGGTCCACCCCCCGGACCCTCAAGAACCCTGGCGAATAGCCGAGGCCGTTTACCAAATGGGTCTTCGATACTGCGTCTTGACCATGGTCAGCCGCGACGATCTCGAAGATGGTGGCGCCAGGCATGTGGCCAAGACATTGGAATCCATACATAACCAGGACTCCGGGATCAGAATCGAGGTTTTGATCTCCGACCTGGAAGGCAGCCCTCGGGCCTTGAATGACATCCTCAGGCAAAAGCCGGACGTGCTGAATCACAATCTGGAAACTGTTCCCAGATTGTACGGGGTTGTGCGACCTCAGGCCGACTACAAACGATCCCTGGGGGTCTTGAAACTGGCCGCCGAAGCCTGTATTACCAAGTCAGGCCTGATGCTCGGGCTCGGAGAAACTCCGACAGAAGTGCTCCAGGTCATGGATGATCTCCGTGAAAACGGATGCCGGCTGCTGACCATCGGCCAGTATCTGGCGCCATCCCAGAGGCACCACCCAGTTGTCCGTTATGTGCATCCCGAGGAATTTGCCAGGTATGACCACGAGGCCAGACAACGGGGGTTTTCAGAAGTGGCCAGTGCGCCTCTGGTCAGGAGCTCCTACAGAGCCGAAGAACTTTTTGAAAGAACCAGAATTGGATCAGTCTATGGAATGAAAAAATCTTTGCAAAAGAGAAGTCCGGGAAATCGCCCGGACTAAAACTAAGGAATGGGTCTTTCCGGCAATAACTAAAGTAAAAGGCAGCGATCATGACGGATACGCCCCAAAATGAAGTTCGGATGAAGAAAAAACAGGGGATCGATTCCACTGATCCGGTGAAGCCGATCTGGGAAAAGGTAGTTCAAAGAGGGCAAGCGGCACCAACTGATTCAATTCGAGCCATAGTCCTCAGGTCCTGGATGAAATGCTTAAAACTGGGCCTCGATCCCATAAAACCTCCTTCTCCACCCGTACTTTCCCAGGAAAGCATCTCTGCATTACTAACCGAGTATCAGGAGTTCATCAAGATCGCGACGCCGATTATGGAAATGATTGAGATTTCCGTCCGAGGCACCGGATTTATTGAAACGTTGGCTGACGCGAAAGGCCAGGTGCTTGCGGTCAAAGGCGACCGGAAGGTCATGGCCATGGCTGAGCAGAATTTTTATATCCCTGGTTGTATCCGCTCCACAGAAAATGCCGGGACCAATGGCATCGGACTCTGTCTTGAAGAGGGAAAGGCCATCCAGCTGACCGGGGCTGAACATTTCAACCTGTACCACCATCCATGGACCTGTTCATCCGCACCCATCAAAGACGTACAGGAAAGGCTTCTCGGGGCCCTCACCCTGTCCGGCCCTTCAATTGGACGGCATCAGCATACCCTGGCTCTGGTCACCTCCGCGGCAAAAACCATAGAAATGCAGTTGCGGGAGAGGAGCCTGGTCGAAAGAACGCAACGCTTGAACATCATGCTGACCAGCATTTACAATTCTATGACCGATGGTTTCATCGCCACAGATAACAATAAGATCATTACCCATTTGAACCAGACCGCCAGCCGGATGCTGGGAGTCAAACCCGATTCCCTCACCGGACAGGGCATTGAAAATTTAATTCAATCCGGTTTGACGACGGATAACTGGTTTGACTCCGGTGAACCGATAGAACCGACAGAAGTCACTTTTCTTTGTCCTGATGGAGCCCGGAACTACATGGCACGGGTGGATCCCATCCGGAATGCCTCCTTCAAGATCCTCGGCTCGATCATGACTATATCTGAAAAAAGCAGGCTCCTGAATCTAGCCAAGAAGCTGGGAGGAAACTACGCCAAATATGAGTTCAATGATATCAAGGGGAAGAGCTCAAAATTCACCAAGCAAATCGAGACCGCCAAGATAGCCGCGAAAACGAACTCCAGGGTGCTCATCATCGGCGCCAGCGGGACCGGAAAAGAGCTGTTCGCCCAGGCCATCCACAATCACAGCAACAGGAAAAAAGGACCGTTTGTGGCCATATCCTGCCCGGCGATCCCGAGAGATCTTATCGAATCCGAGCTGTTTGGATATATAGGAGGGGCCTTTACCGGAGCCCGTCAAAAAGGGATGATCGGCAAGTTTGAACTGGCCAATAAAGGGACCCTGTTTCTTGATGAGATCAACTGCCTTCCCCTGGACCTCCAGGTCAAGATCCTCGGCTCGATCATGACTATATCTGAAAAAAGCAGGCTCCTGAATCTAGCCAAGAAGCTGGGAGGAAACTA
>JAIPER010000234.1 GCA_021737115.1 Desulfohalobiaceae bacterium | reverse complement strand
CTTGTCCGTTGCAGATGCGATCCAAGGTGTCTGCCATAAGGGCGGTCCCCAGTCGGCAGGGAAAGCACTGTCCGCAGGATTCCTGCTGAACCCGGTGCATATATGCCCGGCACAGGTCCACGATGTGTACATCCTGGTCCCAGACCATGAATCCATCCCAGCCCATGAAAGCCTTCAGCTGTCCGTGGCGGGCCAGGGAATCTGGCAGGGCGTCGGTGTCAGTTTTATCCGTACCGTGCGTCCATTGGCCCCAATTGGAAAAGATCAGTTTGCGCTGCATACCATGTGCTCCATTGCCTAACGATCCACTTCGCCCAGCACGATGTCGATGCTGCCGATGAGGGTGATGACATCTGCGATCATGTGCCCCTCAATCAGATAGGGGAGGGCGCTGACCAGATAATAGCACGGGGATCGGATCTTGAGCCGATAGGGATGTGTCTCCCCGTTGCCGACCAGATAAAAGCCAAGTTCGCCCTTAGCCCCTTCAACTGCGTAATAGGTTTCCCCGCTAGGAAGGGCGAATCCTTGACTGGAGATCTTGAACCTGCGGATGAGGTCGTCCACATTGTGGCGCACTGAATCCAGATCCGGATTGGTGGACCAGGGGTTGTCGGCCATGATTGGGCCGGAAGGCATATTCTCAATAGCCTGTTCTATGATCCGCACTGACTGGGTGAACTCCTCCATGCGCACCAGATAGCGATCATAGGAATCCCCGTCTTGGCCCACAGGGACCTGAAAATCGAAGTCATTGTAGCAGGAATAGGGCGCAGCCTTGCGCACATCGTAGGGCACTCCGGACCCCCGGAGGCTGGGGCCGGTCATCCCATAGTTCAAGGCAGTATCCGCATCTATCACCCCGATGCCCTTGGTTCGCTTCATCCAGATGGCATTTTGGGAAAGCAATTGATGGTAGCCATCTATGGCTTTGGGCATCTTCTTGACATACTCCCGGACCTTACGCACGAATTCAGGAGTGATATCCTTGGCCACGCCGCCAACACGCAGAAAGCTGGGGGTGAGGCGGTATCCAGAGGCCTCCTCAGTGATCTCCATGGCCAGTTCGCGGTCGGCGAAGGCATAGAATATCGGAGTCATGGCCCCGATATCCAAAGCGTGCGTGCCCAGCCAGAGCTGATGGCCCATAATCCGGGATAACTCAGCCATGATGACTCGAATGTACTGGGCCCTCTTGGGCACTTCCAATCCCAAAAGCTTTTCCACAGTCAGGCACAAACCGAGGTTGTTCACTGAAGCGGCTGCATAGTCCAAGCGATCAGTGAGGGGGATGATCTGCTGGGCCGTTTTATGTTCGGCCATTTTTTCAAACCCGCGGTGCAGGTAGCCCACATGGGGGTGGGCCCTACGGATGGTTTCTCCATCCAACTCCAGCTCCAGGCGCAGCACTCCGTGCGTAGCCGGGTGATGGGGCCCCATGTTCAGGAGCATGGTCTTTGTTTGTGTGCTCATGATCACTCCAGCGCGTTTGGAATCTGGCAAGGCTGGTCGGATTCCGAAGAAAATGCGGAATTGACCTCCAGAGTGAGGAAATCGAAGTCGTCCACATCGTAATTGCCGTGCAATGGGAAGTCCTTGCGCAATGGGTGGCCTTCAAAAGAATCCCAGGTTAGGATTCTGCGCATATCGGGATGGTTATCGAAATAGATGCCCATGAGGTCGTAGACCTCACGTTCTCCCCAATTGGCAGAGTGCCAAATGCCGGATACCGAGGGCACGGTGGAATCTTCGGAAATGGGGAGATGCATGATAAGACGGTGCTCATTGCGCACGGAATACAGGATGTAAATGACGTCAAAGCGGGGAGTATTTGGGGTCCAGTCCACAGCTGTGACGTCGGAGAGCAGGGTATAGCTCAATGTGGCATCGTCTCGTAAAAACCGCATGAAAGAGAGAAAATCATCACCATGAACGTTCGTCGTAATGTGCAACTGCCCGTAGGATTGCTCCGTAGCAGAGACTGCTTGGGGATACGCTTGTGTTATTGCGGCCAAGGCCTGATTATTGTCCATGCATATTCTCCTGCCCTGAGAGTTGTCCAAGCAAGCCCCGATGGGGCACATGGATGCTAGGCTGAAATTTCGTTGCTGTCCGGGCGCATGTCCACTCGTTCTTTTTTGATCTTCTCCTGAAGAGTCATCAAGGAGGCCAGGAGAGTCTCCATACGTGGCGGGCATCCGGGAACATAGATATCCACAGGCACGATCTTGTCCACGCCCTGGAGTACAGCATAGCTCCTGAATTGCCCGCCGGAGCAGGAACAGGCGCCCATGGCAACCACCCACTTGGGTTCGGCCATTTGTTCGTAGACCCGCTTGACCTGGGGGGCCATCTTCATGGTCACGGTTCCGGCCACAATAAGCAGATCAGGCTGCCGGGGCGAGGGACGAAAGACCTCGGCTCCGAATCTGGCCATATCGTAATGCGGCATCATAGTGGCCATCATTTCCAGAGCACAACAGGCCAAGCCGAATGTACATGGCCAGACCGAGTTTTTGCGAGCCCAGTTAACTACAGTATTGACGCTGGTTACTACAAAATTGTCGCCGTGCAGGTGTGATTCTAGTCCCATTCCAAGGCTCCACTTTTCCATTCATACAGGAAACAAACCAGAAGGATGCCGATAAAAACCAAGACCCCGAAAAAACCGGCTAAACCGAGATTCCCCAAGTGCACAGCCCATGGATATAAGAAAACACATTCCAAATCGAAGATAAGGAACAAAAGGGCTACAACGTAGAACTTGATGGGAGTTTGCAGATACTGAATGCCCTCGCTGGGCAGGCCGCATTCATAAGAGGCCCTTTTTTCACCGCTTTGATGTTTGGGGCCCAAGAGGGAAGAAAGAATGACGGTGATGACCCCGAAGGTGGCGGCAATGACAATGAGATAAGCTAAGGGTATGTACTCCAAGAGCATGGCCAGTCCTCCACAGGATACGAGTGCACTCATTTGTCTCGGAAACGCTTGAATTCATAGCTTGTGAAAAGGTGAACTAGCATGGGGCCGGGACCGCGTCAACCCCTGGAAAAGAAAAAATGCAATTGTGCAAACCAGATATGTAAAAGCACAAAAAGCACAAGAGGCATAAAATGCTTGAGCCGGGAGCTGGGTTGCAAAACTTGGGAAAGAGGGTACAAAGGCTCGTATGCAACGAGGCCCTGCTTTGTTCGTCATTCCCTCGGGAATCTCAAACAGATAGCTTAGCTTTCCCTTGGATTGCCCGGCGCGTCTGATCCCGTTGTATTCGAACTGTCCGGGCCGGGCAATGACGGATGGACCGGACATCCGTGAGTTTCATGCCTGATCAATCCGGCAAATTCTTCTTTTTTTTTTGCCCTCTTTGGGGTAAAAAATATTTCAGATATGCCGGAGGCAAAGCTGAGCAGTAAGGGCTTCATGGTTTCAAGGGGCAGCGTTTTTTTACAGTGAGATGCTCATGACCCAGATTCATGGAATACTTTTTGATTTTGATGGAACATTGGCTGAGCTGCGCATAGACTTTGACCGCATGCGCAGGCAGATTGCCGAGCTGGCCGGGCTCTTTTTTGACCAGGGAGTGCAAAGCAGCTCCTCTCCGGTACTGGAGTGGATTGATGAATTGGCGCAGGCCATGCAATCCGAGCTTCCTCGAGAAGATGTTCTGGAGTTTCAAAGTCGGTGTCGAATGCGCCTGGTGGGCTTGGAGATGAAGGCAGCCAAGGAGGGCAGGCTGTTTCCCTTCACCTCGGGGGTACTGTCCGGATTGCGGGAAAACAGAGTGAAAACGGCCATTGTGACCCGAAACTGCACCGCAGCGGTCCGAGCTGTATACCCTGGGATTGAAGAGGCCGTGGATTGCCTCCTGGCCCGGGACGACGTGATCAATGTCAAGCCGGATGCAGAGCATTTGCACGCTGCGGCCAGGCGCTTGGGGGTCAACAACCAGGCCTGCCTTATGGTCGGAGATCACTGGCTGGATATTACGGCTGCCCGCAATGCAGGCATGCGAAGTGCTGCTGTGCATACAGGACACACTCCTGCAGCTGACCTGACCTCCCAAGGGCCAGACTTTTCTGCACCCAACGCGCACAGCCTTGTTCAGGAGCTTCGCCGGGCCGGTATCCTGGCTCAGAATGGCCAAGGCCACTGACATATTGACGAGAATGTGCAGAGTGTTTACTGATAAAACATTCTTTTTTTAACCTGGGAAAAGCGGGGGAGGCAAGGATGTGCTTGGCGGTTCCGACCAGGATTCGGGAGATTGAGGGAGAAACAGCGGTATGCGAGGTGCATGGGGGACAGACGCACGTGGAGGCCTCTCTTTTGCTGCTCGATGAAGAGGTGGCAGTGGGGGACTATGTCCTGCTCCATGCCGGTTTCGCCTTGCGCAAGCTTGATGAGAGCGAAGCTGCCGAGACTTTGGCCTTATTTCGGGAACTGGCCCAATCAGTTGGGGAAATGGGGGAAAAGAGTTCATACAGTCCATTTGAGAGGAGATGAGGGTCTCTAGTGAACAAAGGCTCAAGCATTGTCAGTGTGCACTGCCTGGTAACGCCCAAAAGGCAGGTAATGGGTTCATGAAATACATCATCTTTGAGGATTTTGCTGGCCAGGAAACTCCGATTCTTTTTCCATCTCGCATATTGCATGAGGAGATGCGGGATCAGATCCCCTATGCCCGGGTGGTTTCCGCCGGACAGGTGGAGGTCCAGGAAGGACGATTTGTTTGCCGGGGCAAGGCCAAGACCTTAAAAACCGCGGCCCGTCCAGAGGATAGCAAGGTCATCTTGGAGCATTTCCAACCTGATCCAGAACCGGGGACTGTTTAGAGGCATGTTGTGGTCTGCAACTCATTCCATAATCCGCCTTTGAACCCGCCCCTGGTGATGCCTCTGAAGTTTTGGAGGCCGGGTCGCAGAATGTGCTTGCTTGCGTGAAAAAGCCTGGTGAAGCCTCCTGGCAATGACGGCTTCTAAGCCTCTTCTGTGCTCTGAAAACACGTCTGCTCACGAATTGTGCAACGTAATTTTATATTGGAGGATGCTATGGTGCGCCGATTTATGACTTCCGGTGTTGTCCTGGCCGCTTTTTTGGTTTGTATGCTTTTTTCCACTGGCCAAGCGGCATTGCCTCAGTTTGCCGATCTGGCTCAAAAGGCGAGTCCGGCAGTGGTCAATATAAGCACGGTCAAGGTCGTGGAGACCTCGCAGCAGATGAAACGTTTTTTGGAGCCGTTTCAGCGTAAGGGCTCTCCTTTTGAGGACTTCTTTGATCAGTTCTTTGGGGATATCCCCCAGAAGAGAAAGGAAAAGGCCCTGGGATCTGGATTTATTATTTCCAGCGACGGCTATGTGGTCACCAATAATCATGTTGTGGAAAAAGCAGATGAGATACAGGTTGTCCTCAAGGGAGGGGATGAAACCTATCCTGCGGAGGTCGTGGGTCGGGATCCGGAAACGGATTTGGCTCTCCTCAAAATCGAGGCTGAGCAGGAGCTTCCGGAGCTGAAGTTCGGCGATTCTGATGATCTCACTGTTGGACAGTGGGTTATGGCCATAGGTAACCCTTTCGGCCTGGCTCATACTGTGACCGCAGGTATCATAAGCGCCAAAGGCCGAGTCATCGGAGCCGGACCGTACGACAACTTCCTGCAGACCGATGCCTCCATCAATCCAGGCAACAGCGGTGGGCCCCTTTTAAATTTGGATGGAGATGTCGTAGGCATCAATACAGCCATTGTGGCTGCCGGACAGGGTATCGGGTTCGCCATTCCGGCCAACATGGCCAAAGAGATCATTACCGGGCTTAAGGAGTACGGAGCGGTCAAGAGGGGATGGCTGGGTGTGACCATCCAGGATGTGGATACCAACACGGCCAAGGCCTTGGGCCTTCCGGAAGCCAAAGGGGCTTTGGTGGCCTCGGTCAATGAGGGAGACCCTGCGGCCAAAGCCGGGATTCAAACCGGAGACGTCATTGTGGCCGTCAACGGAGATCAGATACAGGATGCCCGTGATTTGACCCGGACTATTGGTTCCCTGCCCCCGCAAAACACGATTCGGCTGACTGTATGGCGCAAGGGCAAGGTCAAAGAGATTGAGGTCA
>JAIPER010000233.1 GCA_021737115.1 Desulfohalobiaceae bacterium | reverse complement strand
GCGGCCCAGGGAGTCCCCTTTGCCAGGGATTACGGCGGCTACCTGGTCAACCGCTCCTTTGGCGGGGCCCAGGTCTCCCGGACCTTTTACGCCAGAGGGCAGACCGGACAGCAGCTTCTCCTCGGGGCCTATCAGGCCCTGGCCAGGCAGAGAAAACAGGGCAACGTCAGACTGCACACCAGATCGGAGATGCTCGATCTGGTGGTGGTGGACGGAGAGGCTAAAGGGATCACGGTCAGGGACCTGGTCAGCGGGGAGATGTCCTCTTTTGCCGGGGACGCGGTTGTTCTGGCCACAGGCGGCTATGTCAATGTCTTTTATCTGTCCACCAACGCCATGGGCTGCAATGTGACCGCTGCCTATCGGGCCTATAAAAAGGGGGCCTTTTTCGCCAACCCCTGCTACACCCAGATCCATCCCACCTGTATTCCGGTCAGCGGCGAGCACCAGTCCAAGCTGACCCTGATGTCCGAATCCCTGCGCAACGACGGCCGGATCTGGGTTCCCGGGAAAAAGGGGGATACCAGGCAGCCGGAAGAGATCCCCGAAAATGAACGGGACTATTATCTGGAACGCAAATACCCGAGCTTCGGAAACCTGGCTCCCAGGGACATCGCCTCCAGGGCGGCCAAGGAGGCCTGTGACCAGGGCAGAGGGGTCGGTCCCACCGGCTACGGCGTCTACCTCGATTTTTCCGATTCCATAAAGCGGCTGGGGGAGGATGTGATCCGGGAGCGGTACGGCAACCTCTTTGAGATGTATGAGCGGATCACGGCTGAAGACGCTTACCAGCAGCCCATGCGGATCTATCCGGCGCCGCATTATGCCATGGGCGGCCTCTGGGTGGATTACAACCTGCAGAGCAACCTGCCCGGGCTTTTCGTCCTGGGGGAGGCCAACTTTTCCGATCACGGCGCCAACAGGCTCGGGGCCAGCGCCCTGATGCAGGGGCTGGCCGACGGCTATTTCGTCATTCCCTACACCATAGCCGATTATCTGGGACGGATCGCACCCGGTACAGTGGATGCAAACCACGAGGCCTTTCAGGAGTCCAGAAAACAGGTAGAAGAGAAGATCCAGGCCCTGCTCGAAATCCGGGGAAAGAAGACGGTCAATGAATTCCACCGCAAACTGGGGTTGATCATGTGGGAAGAGTGCGGCATGGCCCGCAGCAGGGAGAGTCTGCTCCGGGCCCTTGATGAGATCCCCCGGCTGCGCCGGGAGTTCTGGGAAAATGTCAACTTGAGCGGTGCGGCCGACGGTCTGAACCAGGAACTGGAAAAAGCACTGCGTGTGGCCGATTTTCTGGAATTCGGCGAACTCCTGACACATGACGCCCTGGCCAGGGAGGAATCCTGCGGGGGACATTTCCGGGTCGAGTACCAGACAGAAGAAGGAGAGGCAAAGCGCAACGATCAGGAGTTCAGTCATGTGTCGGCCTGGGAATACAGGGGGCGGGACATAAAGCCGGAGATGCACCGGGAGCCTCTGGTCTTTGAAAATGTTCAACCGTCGGTAAGGAGCTACAAGTAATGGACCTGACACTCAAGGTATGGCGGCAGAAAGGCCCGCATGAAAAGGGGCGGCTGGAAGAGCATCGGCTGACCGGAATCAGCCCGGACATGTCTTTTCTGGAGATGCTGGACGAACTCAATGAGAAGCTGGTCCGTGAGGACAGAGAACCCGTGGCCTTTGAACATGACTGCCGGGAAGGGATCTGCGGGGCTTGCGGGCTGGTCATAAACGGTGAGCCCCACGGTCCGGGGGAGAGAACCACCACCTGCCAGCTGCATATGCGCCATTTCCAATCCGGGGACACGATCACCATCGAACCCTGGCGGGCCAGAGGATTTCCGGTCATCAAGGATCTGATCGTCGATCGCTCGGCTTTCGACAGCATCATCCAGTCACACGGCTATATTTCGGTCAGTACCGGCCGGGCCCCGGACGGCCATTCCGAGCTGGTGCCCAAGCAAAGCGCCGATCAGGCCATGGATGCGGCGGAATGCATCGGCTGCGGGGCCTGTGTAGCTGCCTGCCCCAATGGCTCGGCCATGCTTTTCGTGGCGGCCAAGGTCTCCCATCTGGCCAGTTTGCCCCAGGGAAGACCAGAGGCCGCCAGGAGGGTCATGGATATGAGCCGGACCATGTTCGGCTGCGGCTTCGGCAACTGTTCCAATCATTACGAGTGCGAAGCGGCCTGCCCCAAGGGCATCAACCTGAAGTTCATCGCCAAGTTGAACCGGGAGTATATGAAGTCCTACGCCGGAAGAAAGTGAGGAGTGAGGAGTGATGAGTGAGGAGCGGGGAACTCGGAGCTCGGAACGCGGAACGCGGAGCGCGGAACGCGGAACGCGGAGTGCGGAGTGCGGAGTGCGGAGTGCGGAGTGCGGAGTGCGGAGTGCGGAGTGCGGAACGAGGAGTGAGGAGTGAGGAGTGAGGAGCGGGGAGCGGGGAGCGGGGAGTGCGGAACGCGGAGTGAGGAACGCTAAGCTTTAGTTCAGACTTCGTATCAACGTTTTGACATTTAACCTTAAAACTTTAAAATGATTGCATATATTTTTAATGACTTAAAAATTGGACATAAACTCGAATTTCGTGCTTCGAATTTAACCAAAAAGAGACACTTGTCCAAATAATGTTCCAAATTTTAGAAAATGGTAAAGAGCTCTGTAGTTGTGAACAAGGAAGCGGGATGCATTCTGAGAAACAGGCATTACAGAGCTTTTTGTGAAATTTCATTACCGATAAAATCAGTTTTCGATGCCGGTTCAGAAACTGATGTGGATATGGCAAGCACCTGATTACAAAGATTTTCTTATGAAACCGAATCACCTTTGAACCGGCATCAAAACTGATTGGGGAGATGCGATGCAAGCGATAGATCTGAGAGAGGTCCAGGAGCGGGTCCGGGACATGGTCATGCACGCGGCCACCCATCTGCCGCAGGACGTGGTCCGGGCCCTGGAGCAGGCCAGAGCAGACGAAACCGAGGATACGGCCAGGGAAATCCTGGATCAGCTCCTGCAAAACCAGGAGCTGGCCCAGAGAGAGGGTTTGCCCCTGTGCCAGGATACCGGACTGGGCGTATTCTTTGTGGAGCTGGGGGAAGACTGCCGGCTGAAGGGCAACGGTCTGGGCGAGACCTTGAATCAGGCCATGATCGACGGCTACGAACAGGCCTACCTCAGGAAGTCCCAGTGCCACCCCCTAACCCGTCAGAACACCGGCACGAACGCCCCGGCCCTGATCCACTACGATCTGGTGCCCGGGGACGAATTGAAGGTATCCTTCATGGCCAAGGGCGGGGGCAGCGAGAACATGTCCAGATGCACCATGCTCACCCCGGCCCAGGGCTGGGAAGGGATCAAGGAGTTTGTGGTCCGGCGCATGGCCGAGGCCGGTCCCAATCCCTGCCCCCCGACCATCGTCGGGATCGGCATCGGGGGATCCTTTGATCTGGCCCCTGCCTTGGCCAAAAAAGCCCTGTTCAGACCTTTGGACGAATCCCACCCTGATCCGGAGATCGCGGCCCTGGAAAAAGAGCTTCTCGGGGAAATCAATGCCCTGGGCATCGGGCCCATGGGTTTGGGAGGCCGGACCACGGCCCTCGGGGTCAGGATCAATATGTCCATGTGTCACATCGCCAGTCTTCCCCTGGCCGTGAATGTCCAATGCCACTCTTCAAGACACCAGGAGGTGGTCTTTTCATGCAGACCTACAGATTAACGACCCCCTTGACCGAGGCGGATTGCCTCCAACTCAGAATCGGCGATGCCGTTCTCCTGAGCGGTACGCTCTACACCGCCAGGGACGCGGCCCACAAACGGCTGATCGAAGCCCTGGACAGGGATGAGGAGTTGCCCTTTCCCCTGCAGGGGGCGGTGATCTACTATGTGGGTCCGACTCCGGCCCCGCCGGGCCGGCCCATTGGTTCGGCCGGCCCGACCACAAGCTATCGCATGGATGCCTTCGCCCCAAGGCTTTACGGACTCGGGGTCAAGGCCAGCATCGGCAAGGGCAGGCGCAGCCCGGAGGTGAGAAAGGCTCTCGAAGACAACCGGGCCGTGTATCTCGGGGCCACCGGAGGCGCCGGGGCTTTGCTCTCTCAATGCATCCTCGAATCAAGGATCATCGCCCACGAGGATCTGGGCCCGGAAGCCATCCGGGCCATGACGGTCAGGGATTTCCCGACCCTGGTCGTCAACGACGCCTATGGAGGGGAGCTGTATACATAAAGGGGATGGTTCCAGGTTCACGGTTCACGAAGAAGAGGTTAAGAGGGTTCACGGTTCACGAAGAAGAGGTTAAGAGGGTTCACGGTTCACGGTTCACGGTTAAGAATAAAGAGGAGTTGCTTGTGGGTATGAGCAGACAAAAAAAGAAGATAGCGGCCGCGACAACGGCAGTGTTCGCCTATATCCGGGCCCAGGAAGAGGTTGCCCGTCAGGAAGCGGCTCAGGAGGAGAGAGCACAATCTTGGAGCAGACCCTACCCGGCGGTCAGCCCCTGGGCCCTGTCCGGCCGGCAGACCATCATGGACTGGAGGCGGCATTTGCAGTTTCGGATGCGCTAATTATAAAAATTTTCCCTCTGCGGAAAATCTTTATTGCGGACAATTTTTTAAGGAGACAAGGACATGACCGAACAACACGGAGTACTGCGATCAGGCGGACTGGAGGAAAAGGTTCGGGTGGACAACCCCCTCAAGATCCAGGACCTGACCTTCAGGGACGGACACCAGTCCCTGTTTGCCACCCGGGGGCGGACTGAGGACATGATTCCGATTGCCGAAGAGATGGATCGGGTCGGCTTTTTTGCCCTGGAGGTCTGGGGCGGGGCCACCTTTGACACCACCCACCGCTTCCTGGCCGAGGACCCCTGGGAGCGGATCCGGACCCTGAAGAAATACATCACCAAGACCCCGTTTTCCATGCTGCTCAGGGGCCAGAACCTGGTGGGCTACCGCAACTATGCCGATGATGTGGCCGCGGCCTTTGTAGAGCGGTGCTGCGTCAACGGGATCGATGTCTTCCGGGTCTTCGACGCCTTGAACGATTTCCGGAACTTTCAGACCGTGGTCAAGGTTATCAAGGATCAGGACAAGCACTTCCAGGGTTCGATCTGTTATTCCCTGACCGAGAGCAAGATGGGGGGCGAGGTCTACAACCTGCAGTATTACCTGGACAAGGCCAAGGAGCTGGAAGCCATGGGCGCGGATACCATCTGCATCAAGGACATGGCCGGGCTCATCGCGCCCTATGACGCCTACAGCCTGGTCAAGGCCCTGAAGGAAACCGTCAGGGTCCCGATCCATCTGCACAGCCACTTCACCTCGGGTATGGCGGACATGTCCATGCTCAAGGCCATCGAAGCCGGGGTGGATATCATCGATGTCTGCCTTTCCCCCTGGGCCTACCGGACCTCCCATATCGGCCTGGAGCCCCTGGTGGCCGCCCTGCAGGGCACGAACAGGGACACCGGTTTCGACCTCAAGCAGCTGACCGGGTGCGCCGATCATTTCAACAGGATTTCACCCAAATACAGGCACCTCCTGGACGATCGCATGTCGATCATCGACACCAATGTCCTTTTGCATCAGACTCCGGGCGGGATGCTGTCCAACCTGGTCAATCAGCTGCGGGAGATGGACGCCCTGGACAAACTGGATCAGGTCTTTCAGGAGCTGCCCCGGGTGCGCAAAGAGCTGGGCCAGGTGCCCCTGGTCACCCCTACCAGCCAGATCGTGGGTATTCAGACAGTGAACAACGTCCTCTTCGATACCGAGAACGAGCGCTACAAGATGATCACCGCCCAGGTCAAGGACCTCTGCTTCGGACTCTACGGCAAGACCCCGGCTCCCATAGACCCCGAAGTCCGAAAGAAGGCCCTGAAAGGCTACCCGCGCGGGGAAGAACCGATCACCGGCCGGCCGGCGGATGTCCTGGAGCCGGAACTGGAAAAGGCCAGACAGGAGGTCAGGGATCTGGCCAAAGATATCGACGACGTCCTGATCTACGCCCTGTATCCGACCACCGGCAAACGCTTCCTGCGCTGGAAGTACGGCCTGGAGGAGGTGCCTGCGGTGTGCAAACCCAGGACCTTCGAGGATGTCCGGGAAGAGCAGGAGCTGGTGGATAAGGCCAG
>JAIPER010000232.1 GCA_021737115.1 Desulfohalobiaceae bacterium | reverse complement strand
AGCCCCTTTTCGGCGGGTGCACCGGGTTCGGCTGCGGTGCAGCCTTCAACTTCGTCTCTCTTCTCCCGGACGGGGAAGTTCACGCCTGCCGGAAGTTCCCCTCCTACCTGGGCAACATCTTCGAGCAGACCTTTGATGACATCTACGACAGCCAGCAGGCCAGGGCCTACCGGGCCGGACCGGCCGCCTGCCGGGATTGTTCGATCCGTCCGGTCTGCCGGGGCTGTCCGGCCGTCATTCAGAGCCTGGGCCTTGACGTAAGCAAAGACCGGGACCCGTTCTGCCCTCTGCCGTCTGATCGGTCCAGGTAAGAAAAGCGGAATCCGGCTGCATGGGAAAGGCAGACGGCCTGGCGGCATGCGGATGTGGTCCTGACCGAGTCCCGGTTTTAAAGTACTACCGAGACCCATTCGGCCCGTTGCCATCCAGCAGTGCCCACTCCAGGAATCCGGCGTAGACCCGCCAGGTCTCGGAGCCGTAGCCGCCGGCCATGACATAGGCCCGGGGGAGGCCGCGTTCCTTGAGAAAGCGGTAGATAAGCCGGTCCCGCTCCAGGAGTTGCTCCAGGGTCAGCTTGAGCTCCCGGGCAGATTCCAGTTCGTCCAGCTCAAAGGGATCGGCCCCGGAAACCACCAGGGCCAGATCAGGCCGGGCAAAGGCCTCCAGCTCATGCAGGCCGGCCTGGAGTTTCTCCAGATAGCGGTCTTCTTCTCCTTGTGCCACCGGCACATCGATATCGCTCGGAACGAAGGACGGGTTCAAGCGACCCTGCTCGTCGTACTCCGGCTCATCCAGAGGCCAGCCTCGGGCCATATGCAGGCTCAGGGTCCTGATCGAATCGTCCCCGCTGGTCAGGGCCGCGGTCCCGTCGCCCTTGTGAGCGTCCACATCGATGACCCAGGCCGTTTCGATTGCACCTTCTGCCTGGAGCTTGCGCAGGGACACGACAACGTCGTTGACCACACAGAACCCCCTGCCCTCTGATCGCTGGGCGTGGTGCATCCCGCCGCCGAAGAAAAAGCAGAATCCGTGGTCCAGGGCCAGCCGGCAGCACTGCCAAGTCCCGGAAGCGGTATCCAGGATACGTTTAAAGAGCCTGGACAGGGGGAGTTCGGCCAGGTCCGGGGCATAGCGGTGGTAATGCCCTTTTTCGTCGACCAGTTCAAAGGTTTTCATGAGTTCCTGCTCCAGTCCTTTGGAAAAGAGCCGCTCTACGTAGTGTGGATCATGCACCCGCAGAAGGTCTGCTTTTGAGATCAGGCCGGTCTCCGGGCGCCGGTGCCAGCGTTCGGCAAGCGGACCCAGGATGGGGTGGGCAAGCAAGGCTTCAAAGGTCCTCGTGGTCTTGCTCGAGCGGACCGGGATCTGGATGCCGTATGGCTCCAGGCTCAGGTCCTGGTCTTCGTTGTACAATATCATCGAGATCTTACCATGAATAAAGAATGTTGGGTCCACGAAGGTTCGCGAATGGAAGAAAAGGTTTGGTCAGGTCACAAAACCTTTTGTGCCGGCCAGTGTGGCGATGTAACGACCCCGCTTGTATCTTTTGTTGTATCGAAAGATGGTGTCCACCAGACCCATGTGCAAGGTTCCAAATCGTTTCGCATAGAGTTTGCTCAGCCAGCGGAAATAATTCTCCATGCTTTTCATGCTCTGGGGAAAACAGATCCGGGTGAGCTCGTCAATGTATCGGTCAGCCTGCCCATCGAAAAAATGATCCAATTGGGGTGTTGGACCACCTGAAATTGGCTGGTATTCCTGGACAAAGACATAGGCTCCAGGCAGTGAGCGCAGGAAACGAAAGCGCTCCAGATCCTGGGCCAGGGTGGTGTTATAACCGTACATGCAAATGAATTCCACATTTTCCTTAGCGCCAAAATCGAACAGTTCATATTTTTTTCTGAGATCTTCCAAATTCCGGGTATCATTCAGACTGAAATGATAGACGGTCCTGGTAAATTTGACGTTGGAGCAGGGGATGGCCCGAATCAGCCGGGCCTTTTCCTTATCCACAAGGCTCAAGTCCAGGGTTTGATTGAAATTGACCCGCAGTGTTTTGGTGATCATCTCCTTTAGCAGTTCATTGCTCTTGGGATGGGCCAGTATATTGTCATCCAGGAGGATGAGTTTTTTCTTTCTCCCGCCCATGGTCAAGGCCTCAATATCACTGACTTGACGCGAATTTCCTTCTTTGATTGGCACGATGCAAAACGAACAGTGAAACGGACAGCCCCTGGTCAAAAAACCAATGCTCCGGTCCCCCAGATCGGGGTAGAGCTCATAGTCAGGTTCTGTTTCCTCTATTTCAGGAGGCAAACGTTTATGGATGTCAATCCCTGATCCCCCGCAATGTAAAGCATCGCCGTAAAAGGCGCGCAACTGCTGAACACGTTTCTGGGAAGCCGGAAAAGGAAATACGCTGCTGGCGAACACCGCTTCTGCTTTTGCTTCGTAGGCCTCTTTTTTCATTAACCAAATATCATGCCCCTTCTGCTTATAATAACGGCCCAGCTTCATCAAGGCCAGGTTGGGCAGTCTGCCGTCCACGTCAATCAGGACAATGGCCTTGGCAGGCAAAGCGGTGTGTTTTTTAGAAGGGTCCTGATCGCAGGGGGGTGGCTTTGTACTCTCTTGAAATTGAAGGGATTTTTGGACGAGCTTTTCACCCGGGACCTGTTCGGGTCGTATGCCTGACAGAGAGATGATAAACTGCATGGCCGGAAAGAGCTGATCAAGCAGGCTCAACCAGGTTGCAAACAGATCCGGGGGGCAATAGACGTCCGGTCTGTCCAGGAGCATGATGCCGGGGAAATGGAGCGGGTTTGGATGGCTGGGGAGTGCATCGTGCAGGTGGCGGGCAGCATCCAGAAGCGGCAAGAGCAAGAGCTGATGCTCAGCGGGCAGATTCTTCCAGTATCGGGAAAAGTCGAAGTCTTTGTCCATCCATCTTGAGGTGTCGAGATCGAGATGGTCGTGGAGTGCATGCTGCAGGGATTGAAGAATTTGATCCGGCATATAGCGTTTGTGCAGGACAGCCCGATAATGAAGATTGTTGAGAAAGGCCAAGGGATCGGTCAGAAGAGCCTTGTGACTGAACAGAGAATGGATGCGTCTCAATTGGTAAAAGGGATCACCAAAATCGAAATCGTCACTCCCTTTGTGCGACGTCAAGCTTGTACCATAAGCAAAAACTGGATGCTTGGCCGGAGGGCTCCATTTGCTAAAAGAAGAATAGGCCACTTGCAGAGGGTGCCCGATGTCTTTTTTTAACAAACGCTTTCCCCTGCCTTGGGGTGTTATCAGCAACCCGCTTTGTTTGCGTGGGCTTACTACAATACCCTTTCTGGCCATGTGTTCTACCCAAATCAACTCAAGCTGAAGGGATTGCTTTTGTTCCTTCAACAGCTTTTGCAAGTCGCAAGGAAGGTGATTCACGTATTCGACGCAACCGCTGCAGGCAAGAGCCAGAAGTTTCAACAGTTCCGAATCACTGCCGGCATCAGGGGAGTTAAGGATCTGCCATTTCTTGAGACCTTTTTTGTCTCTACGAAGAGACAGAACTCCGGTCCCGTTTTTGGCGGCGTTGCAAAATTTGATCTGGTAGACATACACGGTTTGAGCCCTCTTGGTTGACGTCCTGCGACCAAACCGGATAGCATGAGCTGACAATTTCAGCAAATATATTAAAGCGGGCTTCCCGCAACCCAAAGGTTCCAGATTCACGGTTCACGGTTAAGAAAAAGAAAATACCTCTCTGATTTATGGCTTCAACTCCTTCGAGGAAACACACTTTCTTGGAAAACAGGACACTTCATGTCCCAGTTAAACGGAAAAAGGTTTAACAGGATAAATATTTCAGGACAGGGAACACCCAGGCTCCGGATTCTTAGGCTCTGCCCTAAACTATGATCTTGCATAATCGAGAACTCTTTGCGGATTTATGGTTTTAGTCATGAGACACGGTCCGGTTTCCCCCCTGTCGCGAGCCAAAGAAAACCAGAGAACCTCTCAGCGAGGGGCGCGCAAGAGAACCCTGATGACCGGTTCGAAAAGAGGGTGCCGATCCTAAAAACTGGAGTTTCTCCATTGATCAAACCGGCAGCAATCGAATTCAACACCAAGAGTTAAAGGTTAGCAGTTATTCTCATAAATATTAAACATTTATATGTCAGCTTTGCCAGAAGCAAAGCTGACGTCTGATCACTGGTCTCTGGAATTTCTCCCTCTTTGCTCTCTGATAGCTCTGTGGCTCAAGTGAGTCTTCGAACGGGCGCGGTATAATTCTTTGAAAAGTGAACAAAAGTAAAAAATGTCCATTCCTTACAACAGATTTTAGAAATTGATAAAGAGCTCTGAAATTGGATCAGTATATCAAGAAAGGGGGCCAAGGATGACCGATTTGATGGTATGGATAGATCTGGAGATGACCGGACTCGATCCGGAGCAGCATGTCATCGTTGAAATCGCAACGATAATCACTGATCCCGATCTGCACGTAATAGAAGAGGGTCCCCACATAATTGTTCATCATTCGGAAGATGTTCTGGATCGAATGGACGATTGGAGCCGGACCCAGCATCAGGATTCAGGTCTGCTGGACAAAGTGCGGGCCTCAAATGAAGTCTGCGCCCACGCAGAGGAGAGAACCCTGGATTTTATATCCAAACATTGTCAAAAAGGAGAATCCCCGCTTTGCGGCAATTCCGTGTGGCAGGACCGCAGGTTTCTTATCAAATACATGCCGCGTCTGGAATCGTTTCTGCACTACCGCATCATCGATGTCAGCACGGTTAAGGAGTTGGTCAAGAGATGGTATCCGGATCTGCCGAGGTTTTCAAAGCAAAAGTCGCATCTGGCCCTGGATGATATCCATGAATCCATCGGTGAATTGCGGTACTATCGGGAAACGGTGTTCAAGAGCTGAATATGATGCCTTGACATCATATTGATTGATGCTATGATCATATCATGAGAACGACAATTACCATCGACGATGATGTCTTGGAACGAGCCAGGAGTTTGGCGGCTGAACGGCGGATCCCCTTCAAGACGGTTGTCAATGAGGCCTTACGGACCGGATTGGAAGAAGTTTCCAAACCCCCAAAACGACGAGCTTACAAAACAAAACCTCATGCCATGGGTCTTAAAAGCGGCCGAAGTCTTGACAATATACAGGAACTGCTGGTCCAAGCTGAAGGAGAGGACTCCCGTTGATTCTTATCGATGCCAACATCCTGCTTTATGCTGAGGATTCGCTCTCACCGCAACACCAACAGGCACGCGCTTGGTGGGATGACCAGCTTTCGCAGGACAGCCCAGTGTGCCTGTGCTGGACAGTCCTGGCTGCCTTTACCCGCATCGGAACCAACCCCAGGGTTTTCGAACATCCGCTTTCCCTTGAACAAGCCCAATCGCGCGTTCAGAGCTGGTTGGACCAGCCATGCATCCGGATCGTTCGACCCACCGAGCACCACTGGAGCCTCTTTCAGCAAATGCTTACAGATGGACAGGCCGTGGCCAACCTAGTGACTGATGCGCATCTGGCGGCAATCTCCATTGAGCACCGCTGCTCGTTGGCCTTCACAGATGCAGACTTCGCACTTTTTCCCAAGCTGAAATGGTTCAACCCGCTTTCGACTTGAGATGAAAACAACAGATAGCGTTTACATGGACAATATGTTTCATGAGATTGCCGATAGGTATAATTTGGAGGCTGTTTATGCCTTCGGCAGCAGGGCCAGGGAAATCCTGGCGCTTGCTGCCGGCCATATCGACTCCCTGCCTGATTCCGTGTCTGATGTGGATATAGGAGTCAAACCGGCATCCTCCACTCGTCTGAGTATTTCGCAAAAAGTGGAGCTCGCACAGGAACTTGAAGATTTTTTCAACGTACCCAGGGTCGATCTCCTGGTAATCCCGGAAGTGGATCCATTTGTAGCTGCCAACATCATTCGAGGCGAACGGTTGTACTGCCGGGATGAATACCTGGCGGATGAATACGAACTGTTCATTTTACGCAGAGCTGGGGACCTCCTGCCTCTGGAGCGGGAACGTCTGGCCCTGATCATGGAGGAACGGGAATGACCCCTGGAACCATCGTCCATAGAATCGTTGCAGACCGACTGGACTGGATCGAAACCATGGTTTCAGATATCAAGTCATTGCCCTTGCATGATTTT